>JALYOU010000106.1 GCA_030856725.1 Pseudomonadota bacterium | reverse complement strand
CATCGGCATGCGTCGGCCCCTTGTGCGGCGGATCGGCGGCCGGCATCAGATGCACGTTTGCGGAAAGCACGTCGCGTGCATTGCGCGCCACTGCAAGGTGACCGTTGTGCACGGGATCGAAAGTGCCGCCGTAGAAGATGCGCAGGTGCGGGGTCATGCCAGCAATGGCACAGCACGCGTTTCCGCAACCGCCAGTAGCAGGCGTTCAAGTACCTGCCACGCATCGCCCTGCGCGCGGCCCTTGGCGATGCGATCGACGCGTCCGGCTTCTACGACAAAGGCGTCCCAGCGCGGCGCAGGATGCCGCTGCAGCGCGCGGCGATACAGCGCCTGCTTGGAATCCCAGATGCGCTGCACCTTGAATTCACTGCCGAGGTTGCCGCCGCGCGCATGCACGCGCGCAAGCGCGGCGGCGCGCTGCAGTTCCATCACTACCATGCCCAGCAACGCCAGCACGGCATCGCCTTCGGCACGCAGCCCGGCGATCATCCGCGACACCTGCGCGGGTTGGCCATTCAAGGCCGAATCGACAAGACGAAATACATCGAAGCGGGCGGCATCGGTGACCAGCGAAACCATCGTGTCGGCGTCAAGCATCCGGCCCTCGCTGAGCAGCGCAAGCTTGTCGATTTCCTGCGCCGCGGCAAGCAGGTTGCCCTCGACGCGCTCCACCAGTTGCTGCACGGCTTCGCGATCGGCACGCAGGCTCCTGCTCCGCAGCCGCTGTTCGATCCAGCCAGTGAGTTCGTGCGGCTTGATCGCGTAGGCGATGACGACATGGCCGACGCGCGCGATGGCATCGGTCCATTTGCCGTGATGCGCCTTGCTCCACTCGCCACCCAGCACCAGCAGCGTGGTGTCGGGAGGCGGGTCGCTGCAGAAAGCGGTGATGACTTCGGCGCCTTCCTTGCCCGGTTTTGCCGTCGGCAGGCGCAGTTCGATCAGCCGCCGCGTGCTGAACAATCCCATCGATCGGAAACTCGCCGGCACCTCATCCCAATCGAAACTGCGACCGTCGACATCGAAGATTTCGCGTTCGGTGACGCCTTGCGCTCGCGCCTGTAGGCGCAAGGCATCGGCCGCTTCGAGCACACGCAAAGGTTCGGGGCCGGCGATTAGATACGCCGGCCGCAGCGGCTCGGTCGCGAGGTGCGCCGCCAGCCGCTCCGGGGTCAGTTCCATGACGGGCGTTGCCGAATCAGCTTCGCGTCAGGTTCTGGTCTGGCGCGAGACCGAATCGATGCGGCGCAGGATCGACGACGCCATCTCGCGACGCAATTCGCGCGCAAGCAGTTCGCGCTCGCTGGTCTTGCCGATGGCATCGGTTGGCGGCGCGACGAAGTCGCGCGACAGTTCGATCGCCTGCTGCGGCAACAGGTCCGCGCCCTCGCCCCGGTGCAGCGCGAAGACGACCGCATAGCGCAACGTGAACTCCTGCGCGCGGCCGGCCTGGTCGAGGCTGATTGGCGTCTCGCCCCAGCGCTCGGAAATGATCTCCAGCGTGGCAACGCCCGTGGTGGCGTCCTCGTCGGCCGGCGTGGCGCCGATGCGGGTCAGCGCCAGCGATAGGGATTCGGCCAGCGGGCTGTAGGGGTCGGCGGAAACCACCCGTACGGGGCCGAGGTCGGCTGGCAGCATCAATGGATCACGCAACTGGAAGCCGCAGCCGGTGAGAGCCAGGGCGAATGCTGCTGAAAGCAGGATTTTTTTCATGCGGGAAGTCTGGACGAGGGCGGCGGCGAGGGCAAGCTGGGCTTTGAAAGCCTTGCCAGATCCTTTTGAAATAACGATGCAGACCGCAGACCCGAAGGGCGGCGCACAGGATGTGCGACGTTTTCCGACCGAGGCAGGATGCCGAGTCGGAAAATAACCGGGGAACCTCAAGCTACGAGGGTGTGGACTTTGCCAAGAAGGCACTTTCTTTGGTGACTTTCTTTGTGCCAGCAAAGAAAGTTACCCGCCGCAAGGCGGAAGCTTTTGCCTTTGTAATGCAAGACGCGACCACACCCCACCCCAACCCTCCCCCGCTTGGGGTAGGGAGCAGTATCAGACGGCGACGATGTTGACGATCTTGCAGGGCACGACGATGACTTTCCGGATCGACAGGCCCACAAGGAATCTCGCCACGTGGGGCTCGGCGAGCGCGGCAGCTTCGATGGCTTCGCGCGGCGTGTCGATCGCCACTTCGATGGTCCCGCGCAGCTTGCCATTCACCTGCACCGCCAGCGTCACCGCATCGCGCGCGAGTGCAGCGGTATCAACTTTCGGAAACGGAATGTCCTCAATCAATGTCTGCGGATGACCCAACGCCTGCCATGCCGCATGCGCGAAATGCGGGGTGATCGGGTTGATCAACAGCACGATGGCCTCGAAGGCCTCGTGGCGCACGGCACGCCCCTGGTCGCTCATATCGATGAACTTGCCCAACGCGTTCAGCAATTCCATCAGAGCCGCGATCGCGGTGTTGAAGGAATAGCGGCGACCGTAATCATCGGACACCTTGGCGATGGTTTCGTGGATCAATCGGCGCATCGTTTTCTGAGATGCATCCAGCGCGGCGATATCCACTCCAGGATGATCCGGCTGAGCGACATGCGCGTGCAGGTCGCGCCACAGTCTGCGCAGGAAGCGCGCCATGCCTTCCACGCCAGCCTCGTTCCACTCCAGCGATTGTTCCGGCGGCGCGGCGAACATCGAGAACAAACGCACGGTGTCGGCACCGAACTTGTCGACCATCAGCTGCGGATCGACGCCGTTGTTCTTTGACTTCGACATCTTTTCGGTGGCGCCGATGCGCACCGGGTCGCCATCGGCCCTCAGGTGCGCGCCAACCACATGCATGCGCGCATCACGCTCCACCTCTACATCGGCGGGATTGATCCACTCCTTCGCCCCGTTTTCACCTTCGCGATAAAAAGTGTCCGCGATGACCATCCCCTGCGTCAGCAGGTTTGTCGCCGGTTCATCCGACTCCACCATGCCCGCGTCGCGCATCAGCTTGTGGAAGAAACGGAAATACATCAGATGCAAAATCGCATGTTCGATGCCGCCGACGTACTGGTCCACCGGCAGCCAGTAGTTCGCGCGCGCATCGACCATGTCCATCGCGCCGGGTGATGTGTAACGCGCGTAGTACCAGCTCGATTCCATGAAGGTGTCGAAGGTGTCGGTTTCGCGCTCGGCCGCGCCGCCGCATTGCGGACACGTGGTCTTGCGCCATTCCGGGTCGGCTTTGATCGGCGAGCCGGTGCCCATGAACTGCACATCTTCCGGCAGCAGCACCGGGAGCTGGTCTTCCGGTACGGGCACCGCTTCGCACTTGGGGCAATAGATCACCGGAATCGGGCAACCCCAGTAACGCTGCCGGCTCACGCCCCAGTCGCGCAGGCGGTAATTGACGCGGCGCGCGTCCCTGCCCTGCGCCTCGAAGCACGCTGCCAGCGCATCGAAGGCCTGCTGGAACTCCATGCCGTCGAACTCGCCGGAGTTCACCAGCCAGCCGCGCTCGGTGTATGCGCTTTCATCGGCGATGCGGCGCTGGAATTCCTCGACCACCTGCACGGCGGCGCCAGTGTCGTAAACATCGATCGATCCTGACTCGCCGAGCGCGGCACGCATCGGATCGTCGTGGTTGGCCAGATGCGTCCCGATTTCCTGCATCGCGTCGCGCACTTCGTCGGGCACGATCACCATCGCGATCGGGAGATCGTATTTCTGCGCGAATTCCCAGTCGCGCTGGTCGTGCCCGGGCACGGCCATCACTGCACCGGTGCCGTAGCCCATCAGCACGAAGTTGGCGACGTAGATCGGCAACAGGTCGCCGCTGACCGGATGCAGCGCGCGCAAACCGGTATCGACGCCACGTTTTTCCTGCGTCTCAAGCTCGGCTTCCGAGGTGCCACCCTGTTTCAGTTCAGCGATGCGCGCTTTCATTTCCGCATCTGAGGCGGCCGCTTGCAACGCCAGCGGGTGTTCGGCCGCGATCGACAGGAACGTGACGCCCATCAATGTGTCCGGCCGCGTGGTGAACACCGTCAGCGGCGCGGTCTCGCCCTGCACCTCGAACGCGATTTCCAGTCCTTCGCTGCGGCCGATCCAGTTGCGCTGCATGGTTTTGACCGAATCCGGCCAGCCCGGCAACGCATCAAGGCCATCGAGCAGTTCCTGCGCGTAATCGGTGATGCGCAGGAACCACTGCGGGATCTCGCGCTTTTCCACCACCGCGCCGCTGCGCCAGCCGCGGCCGTCGATGACCTGCTCGTTGGCGAGCACGGTCTGGTCGACGGGATCCCAGTTCACCACCGCATTCCTGCGATACGCCAGCCCCTTCTTCAACAGCCGGACGAACATGCGCTGCTCGTGCACGTAATAATCGGGACGACAGGTGGTGAACTCGCGCGTCCAGTCGATGGCGTAGCCCATCGTCTTGAGCTGCGTGCGCATGTGGTCGATGTTGGCGTAGGTCCATTTCGCCGGCGCGGTGTTGTTCTTGATCGCAGCGTTTTCGGCCGGCAGGCCGAACGCGTCCCAGGCCATCGGCTGCAGAACGTTGTGCCCGGTCATGCGCTTGTAGCGGCTGATGACGTCGCCGATGGTGTAGTTGCGCACGTGACCCATGTGCAGCGCGCCGCTGGGGTACGGCAGCATCGACAGGCAGAAATATTTGGGTTTCGCCGAGTCTTCCCGGACCTCGAACGCGCGGCTGTCGTCCCAGAAACGCTGGGCGGCGGCTTCGACGGATTTGGGGTCGTACGTGGCGGGTTCTGCGGACACAGGGGGCAGCTTGCGGGGGAAAGGTCTTGAAGCCTACCGCAGCGCACAAATCCCGCCAATGTTCGGGCTATGCTCACGGAGCTGAAAAACCGTAGCCCGGATGGAACGTAGTGCAATCCGGGATGCGCTTGCGTCGCACCAAACACCCCGATTCCGCCTACGGCTGCATCCGGGCTACGCATCTCCTTCCGGGACGAACCAATGAGACGACTGATCGCATCGACACTCCTGCTGGCCGCCGCCCTGCCCGCGCATGCCGCCACGACAGCGCTGTATTGCGGCCAGTTCTTCGACAGCCGCAGCGGCAAGATGCTGGGGCCGCACACGATCGTGATCGCCGACGGCAAGATCGCCGATGTCCGCACCGGCAAGGCGCCCATCGCCGACGTGGCCTTGATCGACCTCGGCGAGCGCACCTGCCTGCCCGGCTGGACCGACCTGCATGTCCATCTCGCTTCGCAATCCAGCGCACAGAGCTATTCCGAAGGCTTCCGCCTCGATCCGACCGACTTCGCCTTCCGCGCCGTCGGCTATGCCGAGAAAACCCTGATGGCCGGCTTCACCAGCGTGCGCGACCTCGGCGGCGAAGTCAGTCCGAAACTCCGCGATGCGATCAACCAGAATCTGCTGCGCGGCCCGCGCATATTCGCCGCCGGCAAGTCCATCGCCACCACGGGGGGCCATGCCGATCCCACCAACGGATACAACTCCGAGCTCTCGCACCTGCTCGGCCCGCCCGGCCCTACCGAAGGTGTCGTCAACAGCATCGACGACGCGCGCCAAGCCGTGCGCCAGCGTTACAAGGAAGGCAGCGATGTGATCAAGATCACCGCGACCGGTGGCGTGCTGAGCTACGCCAAATCCGCCGACGCGCCGCAGTTCACCGTCGAGGAAGTGCGCGCCATCGTCGATACCGCAAAGGATTACGGCTATAAGGTCGCCGCGCACGCGCACGGCACCGAGGGCATGAAGCGCGCGGTCCTCGGTGGCGTGCACAGCATCGAGCACGGCACGTTGATGACCGACGAAGTGATGCGGTTGATGAAGGAACGCGGCACCTGGTACGTGCCGACGATCGCGGCCGGCCGCTTCGTTGCCGACAAGGCCAAGATCGACGGCTACTTCCCTGAGATCGTGCGACCGAAGGCGGCGCGTATCGGCGCGCAGATCCAGGCGACTGCGGCCAAGGCATACAAGTCGGGCGTCAAAATCGGGTTCGGCACTGATACGGGCGTCGGTCCGCACGGCGACAACGCGCGCGAGTTCATCTACATGGTTGAGGCCGGCATGCCCGCGGCCTACGCCTTGCAATCGGCAACGCTGCATGCGGCGGACGTGCTCGGCGTCGACGACCAGGGCGTGATCGAGGCCGGCAAGCGCGCCGACATCATCGCGCTGGCGGGCGACCCCGTGGCCGACATCAACAACGTGCTGAAGGTCGATTTCGTGATGAAGGACGGCGCGGTCTTCAAACAGCCAGGCGTCACGCAGTTGGGGATCGCGCAGCCATGAACCTGGAATGGGCCGGCTACGTCGCCGCGACGCTGACCACGGCCGCGTTCGTGCCGCAAGCCATCAAGACCATCCGCAGCAAGGACACGCGCAGCATTTCGCTGGGCATGTACGTGGTGTTCACCGTCGGCATCGTGTTCTGGCTGGTGTACGGGATCGCGCTGCATTCGTGGCCGATGATTCTGTCGAACATCGTCACCTTCGGCCTGTCGGCCACCATCCTCGCGATGAAGCTCAAGCATGGATGAAGTGCTGTGGATGAATTGCAGTGGATGAAGTGCAGTGAATGAATTGCAGCGGATAAGCGCGCGGCCTGCACCCGAGTGGTCGGTGTCGCAGTGGTTCAACAGCGAGCCGCTGACCCTGGCGTCGTTGCGTGGGCGGCCCGTGTTGCTGCACGCCTTCCAGATGCTCTGTCCCGGCTGCGCGCAACACGCGGTGCCGCAGAGTTTGAAGGTGGCGCAGGCATTCGAACAGAGCGACCTGGTGGTGATCGGATTGCACACGGTGTTCGAACATCACCACGCGATGAAGCCCGCAGCGTTGCAGGTTTACCTGCACGAATACCGCATAACGTATCCGGTGGGCGTGGATGTATATCGCGACGACGATGCCGCTGCGCATCCGTTACCGCTGACGATGCAGGCCTATGCCATGCAGGGCACACCGACGCTGTGCCTGATCGACCGGCGCGGCATGTTGCGCCGGCAGCAGTTCGGCTTGATCGATGACTTGAGACTTGGTGCGGAAATTGGTGCGCTTTTGGCGGAGCGTGTGTGACTGGAAGGGATCCCGCCTGACTAATTGACGCTCTTGCTCGTCATTCCCGAAGGCGGAAGCGCGTTACAACAGCGAAGCTAGTCAACCCAGCGACTTCGGCTTTCAATGCCTTAAGGTCGCTGGATTCCCGCCTTCGCGGGAATGACAACTAGATGATCAAGCTTCGGCTGCACACAGAACCACAGCAGCCACGTCACGAAACCAATCCTTTGCAGCACACCCGCCGACAGGACAACAGCGGGCAGCAACGCGCATGCAGCGACAACGACCGCGCTGGCGACACTCACCATCGCGAACACCCGCCATCCCTGCGCGCGACGCAATCCTGCCGCCAGCAACAACCCCGCAGGCACGAAAGCGATCCACCACAGCATCCACGCCAGGTAATGCAGCCGGCTTGCCGGCGCGTCGAGATCGGCAGGATCGAGTGGCAGCACGCCCTGCGCCACGAATGCCGGCGCACTGAGTAATGCCAGTGATGCGCCGATGCGTGCAGGCCATGTGGTATCGGGTGGCAATCGCGACCGCAGGCGCCACGCCAGCCAAGCGCCGATCAGGCCCGGCACGGCGAATGCGGCCAGGTTGAACGGCAGCGCATGCGCAATGCCCTTCCCGCCCAGTAGCGAAACAGGATGATGGGCGTGCGAATAGCCCTCGAACAACGCGCCAAACGTCCCCACGGCGATTGCGAACACAACGAGCGGCGCGAATCCGGAGAGGCGACGTATCGATGTCACGACATCTTTCCTGCAAGCGGTCGGCCATGGTTGCATGCGATGCCATGCAACGAAAGCACGCAAAAAACGAAACCTTCAACCCGGACTTGGTATTTTCGCCAACTGGATTCGACCCTCCCGTCCCTTCTCGCCCCTTCGCAACCGGAATTCCCATGTCCAACGACACCATCACCCGCGTTTTCGATGCCACCACCGAGGGCTTCGAGGCCGATGTCCTGAAGAAATCCGTTGAAATACCGGTGCTGGTCGATTTCTGGGCCAGCTGGTGCGGGCCGTGCAAGGCGTTGGGGCCGATCCTGGAAAAACTGGCGGCCGACTACAACGGCGCGTTCCTGCTGGCGAAGGTCGACACCGAGAAAGAGCAGCAGATCGCGGCCGCGTTCCAGATCCGCTCGATTCCTACGGTTTACCTGGTCAAGGACGGGCAACTGGTCGATGGCTTCCAGGGCGCCTTGCCCGAGGCACAGGTGCGCGAGTTCCTTACGCATCACGGCATCGAGCCGGCCGCAGGATCCATGGATGCAGCCGCCGATGGCATTGCAGAAGATATTTCGAATGCGCCAGCCGATCCGCACGAAGAAGTCATGCGCCTGCGCAAGCAGGTCGAGACCGAACCCGACAAGGGCGAATACAAGCTCGATCTCGCGCTTGCACTGCTAAAAAGCGGGGCAACCACCGAAGCCGAACACCTCATCGACGCCCTCCCCGCCAATCTCGCCACCGATGACCGCACGATCAAGGCACGCGCGCGCCTGGGCTTCGCCGCGCTGCTGAAAGACGCACCGCCCGCCGAAGTGCTGGAAGCGGCCATCGCCGCCAACGGCGACGACCTGCGCGCGCGCCACCTGCTTGGCGCGCACCGCATTGTCGGCGGACAGTCGCAGGCCGGACTGGAACAGTTCCTGGAGATGCTGCGCCGCGATCGCGGCTTCGAGGACGGACTGCCGAAGAAATCGCTGATCGATGCCTTCCGCGTGGTCGAGGACGACGATCTGGTGGGCGCGTATCGCAGGAAGATGTCGTCGTTGTTGCTGGTGTGACCGGTGCGCAGGGTTCGGCGCGCACCCTGCGATGGGCCCTCAACCTGTGGCCGCCGTTCCTGTTCGCCGGCATCCGTGTCCGCGCCATTGCCGATGACTTCAGGCACGCGCGCGCGGAATTGCGCATGCGTCCATGGAACCGCAATTCCGTTGGCACGCATTTAGGCGGCAGCCTGTTCGCGATGACCGATCCGTTCTAGATGCTGCTGCTCATGAACGCGCTTGGCGACGATTACATCGTGTGGGACCAGGCCGGCGATATCCGGTTCATCACACCGGGTCGCGGGACGGTAGCCGCGGACTTATCGATCGGGGACGGCTTGCTGAACGAAATCCGGTCTGCCACCGCGTCGGGCGAAAAGCATCTTCGATGAATCGAGACAGTGATCGTCGACACAGATGTAAATTCGGTCGCGCAGGTTCGCAAGCAGCTCTACGTACGGCGAAAGCGCCCGCGCTGAATTCGCACCCTGTGACAGCGGCTTGCGTACTGTGCACATGCCCGGCGTATGCTGCCGGTCGGGATCCGGGACCCCAATGCCAGCCGTGAACAACGAAGCATCCAGTACTGCCGAATTGCCGCAGATCGCGGGGTACAAGCTGCTGCGCGCCATTGGCGATGGCGGCATGTCGACGGTGTATCTGGCAGAGCAGATTTCGCTCGGGCGGCAGGTTGCGATCAAGGTGATGCTGCCGGAAGCGCTGGCCGACGAAGTGAGTCGTCGCCGCTTCGAAAACGAGGCGCGCACCATCGCGCGGCTGGAACATCCGCACATCGTCGGCATCCATGAAGTCGGCCGCACTGCCGATGGCCTGCCCTATTACGCCATGCCCTATCTCGCGCGAGGCCACGTCGGCCAGCGCGATTTCACGCAGGACCAGCCGCGGGTGCTGGCGACCTTGCGTGCGTTGTTGTCGGCGCTGGATTACGCGCATGCACGCGAAGTCGTGCATCGCGACGTCAAGGCGGAGAACGTACTGTTCGACGAGGCCGAGCGCCCTCTACTTGCCGATTTTGGCATCGCGCTGCGCAAGAGCGGCGATCCGCGCGTCACTGCTGCCGGCATGGCCGTCGGCAGCACCGCATACATGGCGCCGGAACAGGCGCGCGGCGACAAGGTCGATCGCCGCGTGGATCTCTACAGCGTCGGCGTGCTGGCCTACGAAATGCTGATGGGAAAATTGCCGTACAGCGCCAAGGATGCGCTGTCGATGGCGATGCAGCATCTACAGGACCCGATCCCACGCCTACCGCGCGAGAAACGTCACTGGCAGCGTTTCATCGACAAGGCGATGGCCAAGTCGCCTTCAATGCGTTTCCGCAACGCACACCAGGCGCAGGAAGCCTTGAACGATGTCGAACGCCGCAGCAACGCGCGTGGTTTCGCGATCGCATCGCAGATGCACCATCGCATCACGCAAGTGCGGCAATGGCCGGTCGGCATCTGGATCGCCACCGGGCTGGTGGCAGCGGCCCTGATCGGCATCGCATTGCGCCAGCCTGGCGAAGTTGCCGGCGAGCGTGATTTCTTCAGCATCGGCGCGCCGTCCGAGTTGCCTGTGCCCGAGGCGATCTCTGGACAAGCCGTGGTCGGGACCGACACGATCGACGGCATGCTGCGCGACCTGCCAGAGTCCGCGGCCGAACCACTGCTGGCCGCGGCCAGGCAGCAGATCGGCGCACGTAATCTCATTTCTCCGAAGGGTGCGAATGCGTATGACAGTATCGTCGCGGCATATCGCGCCGATCCGGGCCATGCAGGGCTGGATGCCGTCGTCGATGCGCTGGTCGATGCCTTTTCGACGCAGATGCGCCAGCAACTTGAGAACCGAAACGACAGCAAGGCGCGTGACTACCTGATGCGCGCGACGCAACTGTTCAAGGACATCAGCCGTCCCGAATCCCGTGCGGTGGTGCGGATGCGGGCCTCGGCCCTCGAAAGCATCAGCGCGCGCGTCGATGAGGCCGAGAAGGATTTCGATCGCGATGGCGCTGTACGCGCCGCCGAAGTGGCGACGCAATTCGGCGCCCCGGGTGCCGCGAGCCTGATGGCCCGCGCGCGCAGGATCGCCCAGCCCGGCGAATCCGTACCCGGCGACCGTGCCGGGATGGTGCTCGTGCGCAGCAACTCCGGGCTCCTCGCCGCAGGTCGGAGCGAAGTCACGCGTGGCGACTACGCACGCTTTTCCGCAGCCACGGGCCGCCCCGCATCCCTGTGTCGGGAGCGCGCCTCGCTGTTGCGCATCGTCAAGCCGATCAACTGGCGCGAACCCGGATTCGCGCAAGCCGACAGTCAACCGGTCGTCTGCGTGTCATGGGCCGATGCTGATGCGTATGCGCGCTGGATGAGCCAGCAATCGGGGCATCGCTATCGGATTCCTAAATCGCCCGAATCCGGCGCACT
>JALYOU010000098.1 GCA_030856725.1 Pseudomonadota bacterium | reverse complement strand
CGCTGGGCGTTGCGACAGCGCCAGCTGCGGCTGTGCCGCATGCTCTTTGCCGGCAAGATGACGTTGCTGGATGCGCAGCGGTTCGAGCCGTTGTTCCAGGCCGGCGTGATCGTGCCGCCACGCTGGCTGCCGCCGTGGCTTGCGCGCGCCAACGGCTTGGCAGGAATGCTTGCGTTCTCGCTGTTCGCCAACAAGATCCGGCTGGACCAGATCGCGGAAGAGCATCCGATCCATTACCTGTGAACAGGCGGATCGCGGCTAGCGCGCCAACCGCGTCAATGTCCCATCCGCCTCGATGCGATATTCAGCCTGCGCTTCCTGCGGCACCAGCTGCACGCGGCCGCCCAAGGGAATCCGCTGGTAACTCGGTACGTTGTGCAGCAGCCGGGCGAATACCCATGCGCTGGCATCGGGCGCCAGTTCCAATTGCAATGGCGTGGCTGCGGTCGCCGAGGCATCGAGCGTGCGCACCACCGCGGGAGAGAACACGGCTTGCACCTCACCGACGCGGCGCATCTCGCGCATGACGTTGATCCCGTGCCACAGATTCAACACCGCCAGCACGACGATCACGCCACGCCCGATCCGGTCGGTCCGCGGCCACGCCGCCGCCAGCAACATTGCACCCAGGGCGGCGAAGGCGTAGCCGTAATGATTGGTGGCAGCACCGAGCACAAGCACCGGGCCGAGCGCGGCGATGCCACCCACCAGCCACGCCAGCGCCCAGCGCCAGCCGACGCGATACAGCACCACGAACGCCGCCAGCCACAGGATCGAGGCAAGCAACAAGCGTTTGCTGCCGAAGCCGCCCTTGAGCGCATTGGCGGTTTCAAACAGGGTGATGTTGGGCACGAACAGCTGGTATTCGAGCCAGCGCAACGGGATGTGGCCAAGACTCCAGTCGTAGGCACTTCCCTGCGGGCCCGCGGACAGCAGCACGCTGACCCGCGCGAGCAGATACAGGATCACGGGCGCCGACGACGCCATCGCCGCCAACCCCCAATGCCGCGCCCGCCCGAAACACCACCACGCGATGGCGAGCAAGGCGGGGATCGAAACCGCCGCTTCCTTAGCCAGCAACGCAATCGTGGTCAATAAAACACTGGCGACGACAATCGTCCCTGTTGCTGGTTTGCCCGCCACCGTCACCCCCAGCAGCAGCGCGCAACCCACCCACAACAGATCCGCGATCGTGCCGACCCAGCCGTGCACATACATCGCGAACGGCCCGAGCGCGAACAGCACAGCGCCGATGACCGCCGCGCGCGTCGACAGGCCCATGCGTCGTCCCAACAGCATCAGCAGTGCAGCGTTGAATGCGCCGATGGCGACCAGCACCGTATGGAACATCGCCGGCTGCTCGAACAACGCGCGCGACAACCAGGACCACAGCCCGAATGTCAGCGGCCGATACTGGAATGTGCGCCACGCGCCGAAATCGAAACCGGCGCCATCGGCGGCGAACACCGCCCACTGCAGTTCGTCGTGGCTGAAATAGCCGGGATTGCGTGCCAGCGGCCATTGCACCAGCAGCACGGCGATGAACACCAGCAGTGCCGCGATGGCGGACTTGCCGAAGGACGACATGCGCAAGCGCGCATGCAGAGGCGGGTGGGCGAGGGTTGTCTGCATTGCCGGATTCTGCGCGAAAGCCGCACCGCAACGCCATCTTGCAGGCGCGCGGTAGAATCGGCTGCCCTCTGCGCGACACCGACACGATGTCCGACACTCCGCCCAGCAACGACCTCAAGCAAGCCGCGCTCGACTATCACCGCCAGGACCCTCCCGGCAAAATCAAGGTGGTGCCGACCAAGCCCATGGTCACGCAGCGCGACCTGGCGCTGGCGTATTCGCCGGGCGTGGCCTACGCGTGCGAAGCGATCGTCGCTGATCCCAACGCCGCCAGCCAGATGACCGCGCGCGGCAACCTGGTCGCGGTGATCACCAATGGTACCGCCGTGCTCGGGCTTGGCGACATCGGTCCGCTGGCGGGCAAACCGGTCATGGAAGGCAAGGGCATCCTGTTCCAGAAGTTCGCCGGCATCGACGTGTTCGACATCGAGATCGACGAACGCGATCCCGACAAGCTGGTCGAGATCATCGCCAGCCTCGAGCCGACGTTCGGCGGCATCAACCTGGAAGACATCAAGGCGCCGGAATGTTTCATCGTGGAGCGCAAGCTGCGCGAACGCATGAACATCCCGGTGTTCCATGACGACCAGCACGGCACTGCGATCATTGTCGGCGCTGCAGTGCTCAATGCACTAGAAATTTCCAGAAAGGACATCGCGACCGTGAAGCTTGCGACGTCCGGCGCGGGCGCGGCCGGCATCGCTTGCCTCGACATGCTGGTGGCATTGGGCATGGATCCGCAGAACATCCTTGCGGTTGATCGCGACGGCGTGCTGCACACCGGCCGCAGCAATCTCGATCCCGACAAGCTGCGTTACGCGCGCGACACCGACAAGCGCACGCTGGCCGACATCGTCGATGGCGCCGACATCTTCCTCGGACTCTCCGCAGGCGGCGTGCTGAAACCGGAGATGGTCGCGACGATGGCGGCGCAGCCGATCATCCTGGCGCTGGCCAATCCCTATCCGGAAATCCTGCCGGAAGACGCGAAACAAGTGCGGCCCGACTGCATCATCGCCACCGGCCGCTCGGACTATCCGAACCAGGTCAACAATGCGTTGTGTTTCCCGTACATTTTCCGCGGCGCGCTGGATGTGGGCGCGCGGGAAATCGACGAGGCGATGAAGCTCGCTTGCGTGCGCGCGATCGCCAAACTGGCGAAGATGGAATCCTCCGACCTCGGCAGTGCCTACGGCGGCGACGTGCCGAAGTTCGGCCCCGATTACCTGATCCCGCGTCCCTTCGATCCGCGCCTGCTGGTGATGCTGGCGCCGGCGGTGGCGAAAGCTGCAATGGAATCCGGTATCGCGGCGCGCCCAATCGCCGATTTCGATGCCTATGAGGAAAAACTCGGTCAGTTCATCTATCGCACCGGCTTGCTGATGAAGCCCGTGTACGACCGCGCGCGCAACGACCTGCAACGCGTGGTGTACGCCGAAGGCGAGGAAGAAACGGTGCTGCGCGCGGTGCAGACCGTGATCGACGAAGGCTTGGCGACACCGATCCTGATCGGGCGTCCCGACGTGATCGAATCGCGCATCGCGCGCCTCGGCCTGCGCATGCGGCTTGGCGTGGATGTCGAACTGACCAACATCAACTCCGATCCGCGCTTCGACGACTACTGGCAGCAGTACCACGCGCTGACACAGCGCCGCGGCGTGACCCCGGCGGCAGCGAAAAATCTGTTGCGTTCGCGGCCGACGTTGATCGCCGCGTTGATGGTCGAGCGCGAGGAAGCAGACGCCATGATCTGTGGCCTGGTCGGGCGCTTCCACAAGAAGCTGGGCTACCTGCGCAGCGTGTTCGACTTTGACAAGGGCGTGCAGGGGACCGCCGCGATGACCGGCGTGATCAACGAGCAGGGCGCGTGGTTCTTCCTCGACACGCACGTGCAACTCGATCCCAGCGCCGAGCAGATCGCCGAAGCCACGCTGCAGGCGTCGTATCGCTTGAAGTTGTTCGGCATCGAGCCGAAAGTCGCGCTGTTGTCGCATTCCAATTTCGGCAGTCACGACAACGCGTCGGCCGCAAAGATGCGCAAGGCCTACCAGCTCATCAAGGCGCGCGTGCCCAAGCTTGAGATCGACGGCGAAATGATGGCCGACACCGCCTGGGACGACGAACTGCGCCACCGCATCTTCCCCAACACCACCCTCAAGGGCCGCGCAAACCTCTACGTAATGCCGAATCTTGACGCCGCCAACATCACCTACAACTTGGTGCGGGTGATGACCGAAGGCGTGGCCATCGGCCCGATCCTGATGGGCCTGGACCAGCCGGCACATATCCTCACCCCCGCATCGACATCGCGGCGCGTGGTCAACATGACGGCCGTGGCCGCGGTGGATGCGCAGATCCGTAAGGCGCAGGGCGGCGC
>JALYOU010000365.1 GCA_030856725.1 Pseudomonadota bacterium | reverse complement strand
CAACGCGCGGCGTAGCGCTGTACTTAAACCGAGGTCAGAGTGCACTTTCCAGTTTCGTGAAAAAAACCCGAACTCTTTTTTTTGTCTTTCCATGATTAAAGCCTTGGTCTGCCGGCAGACCTCCGGCTAACTGCGAGACCGTCATGCGCCCTGCCTTCCTCATGTCATGCACCCTTGCCGCAGCGCTGATCGCCTGCTCGCGCGAGTCGGCGCCCGCGAAGTCCGAATCGCCTGCGAGCGCGGCACCTGCGTCCGTCTTGCCGTCTCCCGCGCCCGTAACAGTTGCGCCTGCTGACCCTGTTCAACCCGCCACCACTGCCAACGCACCGCTACAGCTCGCGCTGTCGGGAGAAGGCCTCGACTTCGTTTCCGGGCGCGGAAGTGTTCGGCACCTCGTGTTCGACACGCCGGCCACTGCGGCGATCGATGCAGTCACCCGCGCCCACGGTGGCGTCGCTCCGCAACTCTCACGCAACGAAGAATGCGGCGCGGGTCCGCTCGACATGGCGACATGGCCGAACGGACTCACCGTCATGTCACAGGACGACCGCTTCGTCGGCTGGAGCGTCTCGCGCGGCGCAGCCGATGGCGGCAACGCCGGCCTCGCCACGATGGCGGGCATCGGCTTCGGCAGCACGCGCCGCGAACTCGAAGCGGCCTACGCCGCCAACATCCGCGAGACCACACTCGGAGAGGAATTCGCCGCGGGTGACGTCTTCGGCGTGCTTGACGGCACCGGCCCGTCCGCCCGCATCACCGCAATGTGGGCGGGAGCGAGCTGCAACTTTCGATAGGCGCATCGTGAACGCGGCAACGACTGGCAAGTGAGTTTGCCGCTGACGCCGATGACCTGCAGTCCGCCAGAAAGTGGGCGGGGTCGCTCTCAAGCACTGGTGTCAGCTGACGCGTATGGATAGCGGCTCGCAGAAGCTGTTTGCACATCCGCGGTTTATTGCACGAACCCGCGCGCACGCAACCACTGCTCCATGACATCCCAGTAGCCAGCCACCATATGGCTCTGCTTGGCCAGCTCTGAATTGTTGCCGCTGTCCGATGCCAGGAAACTGTGCCCGGTCCTGGGCAAGCGCACGATGTTGAAATCAGGATGCTTTGTGTCCCGTCGCACCGCATCCAATGCGCGTTCGCTGGCATCGGCTGGCACGTTGTGATCGAGGTCGCCGAGGAACCACAGTACAGGCACGCGCGTTTTTCGCAGGCTTACGGTGGGGTCGTATGCGTTGTTACGTGCCGCCCAGGGCTTGCCCCAGCCCTGTTCCGACCAGCCCATCGGCCAGACATGGCTTGCCCAGGGTTTGCCTTTCTGCGCCGCAACGAATGTGCTGACGTCAGCCCACGATGCGTCGCGACTGGCAAAGTCGAACATCGTTCGCGCAGCGTCTTCGGCTTCAAGCGCCGCAGATTCCGGAAGACCCGCCTCGCGCGCCGACCAGCCGATTTCGTGCGTCATTGTGTCGCGCACGCTGACACCGGAGCCGGCGCGCACGATCACGAATGCGATGTCCTTCGAACGCGCGGCCATCAAAGGTGCAGTCCAGCCGCCTTGGCTCGATCCGTGCACGCCAATGCGGCGCGGATCGATATCCGCACGCTGTTTGAGCATGGCCACGCCCGCCAGCCAGTCACTGGCAATGTCGTCCATGCTCGCGGTGTGCCAGTCGCCGGTCGATTTTCCCGCCCCGCGCTTGTCCATGGACAGCACCGCCATGCCCAGCCGCAGGAAAAAGGGGTTCCAGATGGCGACGTTGCGCGTGGCATCACCGGAGCCATGCGCGAACACCACGACCGGATGCGGACCGCGTGTCGCAGGCAACATCAGCGTGCCCTGCAGCAGGACATCGCCGTTCTTGATCGTCACTTCCTCGACGCGGTGTGGCGCAATCTTGCGCGCGGTCACGACCTTGCCGCCTTCCTTCCAGCGCAGACCAGTGGCCACACCGCTGTCATCGCGCAGGAATTCGACATGGATGACGAATGGATACGCAATCGCAATCGTCGGGCCGGATGCAAATGTCGTGGATGACAGCGCATACAGCGGTCCTTCGCGCAGCGTCTTGTGGTCGAGGAACACCAGCAAGCCACCCGCCTCGTCCAT
>JALYOU010000352.1 GCA_030856725.1 Pseudomonadota bacterium | reverse complement strand
ATGCAGCCGCGCGACAAGGGGTGGCAAGTGCGGCTAGGCGCGGCGCGTGCGGGAAATAACGCGCAGGCAAGCGATGGCGCGCAGGTCTGGCTTGCGCATTACGCTGACGATCAGACCACACGCGTGCGCGCTGGCGAGAATCGCGGCGTGACGTTGCGCCACGACCGTGTCGTGCGCCGCCTCCACGGTCCGTGGCCGCTGACGGATAAACTCTCGCACGAAGTGCATCTGATGCCGGATACGGCTCAGTGGGGCGTCACTGCATTCGTGCAGGATGCGGCCGGCAACACGCTGCAGTCACTGGACTTGCCGTCGATGGGCTGCAAGTCCGAAGGCGGTTGATGCTTTTCCGAGTGGGGAAATCGGTGATGCCTTCCCCACGATCCCGTCCTTAAAACCGCTCGCTGACCGGCAGATAACGCCATTGCCCAACCGGCATCTTGCGCAATGGAATACGACCAATGCGCAGGCGTTTGATCGAGATCGCTTTCAGTCCAACCTGCTCGCACATGTTCCGCAACTGTCCGGGCTTCACCGCCTTGATCGCGAAGCGAAGTTTAGTTTCGTTCTGCCAGCTGACTTTGCATGACGGCAATGGACGGCCTTTGTAGCTGAGGCCGCGGCTCAGACGGCTGAGGCCATACGGCCCGTCGAGTGTGCCTTCCACCTCCACGATGAATTCCTGTTCGATCTGGTTCGCATCTTCGCTCAGGCGTCGGTAAACGCGGCCGTCCTGCGTCAGCACGATCAGGCCGCTGGCTTCGGTGTCGAGTGGCATCAGCGGTGTCAGGCGCGCGAAATGACGTTGCAGCATACGGATGCCGCTCACGTCTTCGGTTGCACGCGTATCCGGGGTTGCAATGACATTCTCGAAGATGACGCCAGCCGGCTTGTGAAACAGCAGGGTCGCCGGTTCGATGGCTTCGAGCTTGGCTTTCGGGTCGTATTCGATGGCTTCCGTCGTCACCATGTAGCGCGGATCGTCGATGACGAGGCCATTCACCTTCACCCATCCGCCTTCGATGTATTGCTCGGCCTCCGCACGCGTGCATGGCGCGAGTTGCGCAACGCGGCGGGACAGGCGGATGGGGGTGAAGGATTCGTCTTGCACGACATGACTGCTGATATTGAGTGTCAAAAGCATACCAGTCGCTGCTTCGTGTCTACGCCTTGCGGCATTTCCAGCGCAACCGGCCTATCATCCGCGCATGGCTAAACGACTGCTCAACCTGCGCAATGTGCCCGCTGACGAACTCGACGATGTCAGCGCATTGCTGGAGCAGCACGCCATCGCGTTTTACGTCATCGAGCCGAACATGTGGGGCGTCAATGGCGGCGGCATCTGGATCGAGGACGACACGCAGATTGATCGCGCGAAAGAGGTGATGGGCGAATACCAGTCGCAGCGCCAGGCCAACGCCCGCGCGGAATATGCGGCCGCGAAGGCGGCGGGGACTGTCGAGACGTTCGAATCGCAATTACGCACGCGCCCGTTGCAGGTCATCGGCGCAGTGGTCGGCATCGTGATTGCATTGGCCTTGCTCGCGTTGCCATATTTCCTGCTGCGCAGGTAATCGGCAGGATGGGCGCGTCGGGTTGAAGCCCATCCCGCAAGAACTAATCAGGCCAAAGCTGTGCCTCGGCTGTAACTCAGGAGGCGTCCACGAAAAGGCGCCACGTCGCGCTCGTTCATGCGACT
The DNA here is from genome assembly GCA_030856725.1 of Pseudomonadota bacterium. GTDB lineage: Bacteria > Pseudomonadota > Gammaproteobacteria > Xanthomonadales > Xanthomonadaceae > JALYOU01. The sequence continues at coordinate 2,576 of JALYOU010000352.1, read as the reverse complement.
GCGCTTTTCGGTGACGGCGAATCCAAGCGTTGCCATCGCCCGCGTGAATGCCGCGCTGTTGCCGCGTCCCGGATCGGTGATGAGTACTTCCGAACACGCAAGCGTATGACGCGCCAGCAGCATCGCCAGCTGCGCGGCGTGGCCACTTTCGTAAAGGATGTCGCTGCCGATCACGAGATCGAACAATCCGAGTGTCGTGTGTGGCACATCCCAGCGAAGCTCTCTGTACGACACCGAAGGTAATCCGTTCAATGCCGAGTTGTAGGCGAGGAAGGATTCCGCCAGCGGGTGATGGTCGCTGGCCACGATCGTTGCGCCGCGCTGCTGCAGCACGAGGCTGGCCAAACCCAGTCCGCAGCCGAGCTCGAGGATGCGTTTGCCGGCGACGTCATGACAGTCCATGGCCTCGGCCAGCACGTGCCCGGCGGGCCACAAGTGACCGAACAGACTCCATTGCGCCGACGAAATACCGGCGCGTTCAGCCCGGTGATCGGGATCGGCAAACTGTTGCAGATCGCTGAGCGCGCGGATCCGGTACGACTGTTGGCCGACGCGGACGTTGTGTTCTCGAGTGGTGTAGCCGGGCATGTCGTCGGCTCATGGCGTGCCTGTCGTCCCGACATGGGATGCAGTGCAGAAAGAGCGAAGCCGCGACGTTGGAGCGGGGCAGGGCGCAGACGCTGGCAGGGCCAGTCATTGGCATCCTACGCGAGGTTGATATATGTGCCGTCACATGCAGGCTCTTGTAGCAGCGGCTTCAGCCGCGAGCACTTGTGCGGCTCGCATCCGTAAAAGACCGGAGGCTGAAACCGCTCCTACGCCCCGGAGGACGCTCCCTGGAGCACGAGTGCAACGCTCTCACAGGGTCAGAGCGCGCATCCCGCCGCGTGCCCCGACGCCCACGCCCACTGGAAGTTGTAGCCGCCGAGCCAGCCGGTGACATCCACGACTTCACCGATGAAATACAAACCCGGCATTTGTTTCGACTGCATCGTGCTAGATGACAAAGCGTCAGTATCGACTCCGCCCAGCGTGACTTCGGCCGTGCGATAACCTTCGCTGCCACTGGCGATCAGCGGCCAGTGTTGCAGTTGCGCCGCGATCTCGCGCAGTTCGCGTTCGTTGTATTGGCGCATCGGTTTACTGACGAACCACACCTCGCACAGGCGTTGCGCGAAGCGTCTTGGCAGCGCATCGGCGAGCACGTTCTTCAGTTCCGCCGCGGGCCGTTCGGCCTGCCACGTGCGCAGCAGTGCGAAGGCGTCCGCACCCGGCAACAGATCCAGGCGCAGGTCGTCGCCGGGTTGCCAGTACGAGGAAATCTGCAGGATCGATGGGCCGCTGACACCGCGATGGGTGACCAGCATGAAGTTGCGGAAGCGCTGGCCGTTGCAGCTGGCTTCGACGGGCAACGACACGCCGCTCAAATCCTGCAAGCGCTCTTGGTGCTTGCCGCTGAGCGTCAACGGCACGAGGCCGGCGCGGGTGGGCAGGACGGTGTGGCCGAATTGCCGTGCGAGCTCGTAGCCGAAACCGGTCGCGCCCATCGCAGGAATCGACAGCCCGCCGCATGCGACGACCAGCGATGATGCGTCGAAACGTCCGCGCGTCGTGTCCAGAACGAAGACACCATCACGTTGACCCACGCGCTCGACGCTGCAACTGGTCTCCACGCGCACGCCGGCAGCGGCGCATTCGTCCAGCAGCATCTTGACGATGAGTTTCGATGACACGTCGCAGAACAACTGGCCGAGTTCCTTCTCGTGCCAGGCGATGCCGTGCCGCTCAACCATCCCGAGGAAATCCGATGGTGTGTAACGCGCCAGCGCAGACTTGCAGAAATGCGGATTGGCCGAGAGGAAATTCTGCGGCGACGTGCCCGTGTTGGTGAAGTTGCAGCGGCCGCCGCCGGACATCAGAATTTTCTTGCCGACGCGATTGGCGTGTTCGATGACGAGCACGCGTTTGCCGCGCTGGCCCGCGGTCAAGGCACACATCAAGCCCGCCGCGCCTCCGCCGATGACCAGTGCATCGAACGTTTCCGTCATGCGCTCAGCGCGCGCCTTCGGCTGGCGCCATGCGCACCGTCTTGTCCACCGTCATTGATGTGCCTTCGCCATACAGTTCGATAAGGCCATCCTGGATCATGCATTGCAAGCGCATGCCGCGATCGGCAATGGCTGCAAGCGCATCGACGGTCGCCGGCGCGATATCGAGCACGGTGAGGTTTTCGTTGCGTTGCAGCGACGCACCGTTTTTATTCCACCAGAGTTCGGCAGCGTTGCCGCTGTAGTTGATGACGACCACTTGTCTCGCGCGCCCGCACGCCTTGCGGACGCGCGATTCGTCGGGCTGGCCTAGGTCGATCCACAATTGAATCTCGCCCGTGAGCGACTTGCACCACAGGTCCGGTTCGTCGTCGCTGCTCAGGCCACGACCGAACGCCAGCTGGTCGTCGGCATACAGCGCAAATGCGAGCAACCTGACCATCATCCGTTCATCGGTTTCCGACGGATGCCGCGCCAGCGTCAGCGCATGCGTGGCGTAGTAGTTGCGATCCATGTCGCTGATCTGCA
>JALYOU010000273.1 GCA_030856725.1 Pseudomonadota bacterium | reverse complement strand
CAGGTGTTCTCGCTGGCTCACCGACGCAAGATCACCGAACAGGGCGTGACCTTCAACGCCCCGACCGATGGATCGACCGTGTTCCTCAGTCCAGAGGAAAGCATGCGCATCCAGCGGGTGCTGGGTTCGGACATCGTGATGATCTTCGACGAGTGCACACCGTATCCGGCCACCGAAGCGCAGGCGCGCGATTCGATGGAGCTGAGCCTGCGCTGGGCAGAACGCAGCAAACGCGCACATGAAGGCAACGATGCCGCGATGTTCGGCATCGTGCAGGGCGGCGTGTTCGAATCATTGCGCGAACGCTCGTCGTCCGCATTGCGTGACATCGGTTTCGATGGCTATGCCATCGGCGGGTTGGCTGTGGGTGAGCCCGAAGCCGAGCGCAACGCCATGCTCGACGCGGTCGCGCCGATGCTGCCGAGCGACCAGCCGCGTTACCTGATGGGCGTCGGGCGGCCTGAGGACCTGGTGGAAGCCGTCGCGCGCGGCGTCGACATGTTCGATTGCGTGATGCCGACGCGTAATGCGCGCAACGGCCATTACTTCACCTCCACCGGCACCATCCGCATCCGCAACGCGAAATACGAACGGGACACCCATCCGATCGAGCCGCGCTGCGGCTGCTACGCCTGCTCGAATGGGTACACCCGTGCCTACCTGCGGCATCTTGACCGCTGCAACGAGATGCTGGCCCCGATGCTCGGGACCTTGCACAACCTCTGGTATTACCAGCAACTCATGGCCGGGATGCGTGGGGCGATCGAACAGGGGACATTCGCCCGCTTCCGCGAGGATTTCTACAACCGTAGGGCGGGCTCTAGCCCGCCACTTCGGTAATCCGAACGGAGGGCGGTGGGCCAAGGCCCACCCTACGGGCATGCGACGATTTTCGTAGCGGCTTCAGCCGCGGGCTTTTAAGTCCTGCGGCGGGGTCTAAAGCTTGAAAGCCCCGCCCCCCGACCACATGGCATAATTCCCAGCTGTTTTGCATGTGGAAACCATCGAATGAATCTGCTCGACCTGTTGATCGCCCCCGCCTACGCCCAGGCTACGCCCGCTGCCGGTGGTGGAAGCATGCTGTCCAGCCTGCTGTTGCCGATCGTGCTGATCGGCGTCATGTATTTCATGATGATCCGGCCGCAGATGAAGCGCGCCAAGGAACATCGCGGCATGCTCGAGAAGCTGGTCAAGGGCGACGAAGTGATCACCAACGGCGGCATCGTCGGCACCGTCACCGACATGGGCGAGAATTTCATCACCGTGGAAATCGCCGACAACGTGCGCATCCGCGTGCAGAAGGCCGCCATCGCCAACGTGCTGCCGAAAGGCACGCTCAAGTCCGCCTGATCCTTCCTCACTTTAGGCGCGCGGTCGCAACGATCGCGCGCGGTGGTTCCCCATGCTCGAATTCGCCCGCTGGAAATACGTCGTCGCGCTGATCGTGTTGCTGCTCAGCGCGCTGTACGCGCTACCCAACATCTATCCGCAGGATCCTTCCGTGCAGATCACGGCCAATCGCGGCGCGCAGATCGACGCGGCGCTACGGCAGCGGGTCGATAGCGTGCTGAAGACGGCGGGTGTTTCGCCAAAGGCGATCGAGACGGGGCAGGGCGGTGGCAACCTGCTGGTGCGTACCTCCGATCCCGATACGCAGACCAAGGCGGCCGACGCGCTGTCCGCGGAACTCGGCAATGGTTACGTGGTTGCGCTCAATCTTGCATCGACGGTTCCGGACTGGCTCGAATCCATCGGCGCAAAACCCATGCTGCTCGGGCTCGACCTGCAGGGCGGCGTGCACTTCTTGATGGAGGTCGATCGCAAGGCTGCCATCGACAAGCGCTTCGTCGCCTACGTGGAAGACCTGCGCGTGCTGCTGCGCGAGAACCGCGTGCTGTTCGATTCGGTCGAGCGCCGTGGTGAGGACGTCATCGCGGTCACGCTGTCGCCGCGTGCCGACATCGCCAAGGCACGGCAGCTGATCGAAACCAACATGATCTCGGCCAATGCCGGCGCCATCGGCGCGCAGCCGTTCGACTACGCCACGCAAGGCAACATCGTCACCGTGCGCGTGCCACAGAGCGAGCTGCAGGATCTGGCCTCGCGCGCCATCGAGCAGAACATCGGCACGCTGCGCAACCGCATCAACGAACTTGGCGTAGCCGAGCCGATCATCCAGCGGCAGGGCGCCGAGCGCATCGTGGTGCAGCTGCCGGGCGTGCAGGACACGGCCAAGGCCAAGCGCATCCTCGGCGCGACGGCGACGCTGGAGTACCGTGGCGTGGTGGAAGGCAACGCGCTCGAGGCCCGAGAGAGCGGCAATGTTCCGCCGGAGGCGCGTGTGTTCGACAGCAAGGATCTCGGGCCGGACGGCAAGCCGCTGCCGGTGCTGCTCAACAAGCGCGTGATCGCGTCTGGCGAGCAGTTGCAGGACGCGTCGTCCTTCTTCGATTCGCAGACCGGCACGCCCGGTGTGCGCGTGCGTCTGAACAGTATCGGCGGCCAGCGCATGTTCGAGCACTCCAGCCAGAACGTTGGCAAGCTGATGGCGGTGGTCTACACCGAGCGCATACCCGAAGTGCGGATGGTCGATGGCAAGGAAGTGCGCAGCATGCGTACCAGCGAGCAGGTGATTTCGGTTGCGACGATCCAGGGCACGCTCGGCCGCGAGTTCCAGACAACGGGCCTGGATAGCATGAAGGAAGGCGCCGACCTCGCGCTGCTGCTGCGTGCAGGTGCCCTGGCCGCGCCGATGGACTTCGTCGAGCAGCGCGTCGTCGGCCCGAGCCTTGGGCGCGAGAACGTCGAGCGCGGCCTGCAGGCGGTGTTGTTCGCCTTCGGTTTTGCGCTGGTGTTCTTCCTCATCTACTACCGCATGTTCGGCGTGATTACCTGCGTGGCACTGCTGCTCAACATGCTGATGGTGATCGCGCTGATGTCGCTGCTAGGCTTCACGCTGACGCTGCCCGGCCTCGCCGGCATCGCGCTCACAGTAGGCATGTCGGTCGACGCCAACGTGCTGATCAACGAACGAATACGCGAAGAGCTGCGTGCAGGACTGCCACCGCAGACCGCAATCGCCACGGGTTACGAGCGGGCATCGGGCACCATTGCCGACGCGAACCTCACCGCTTTGCTTGCCGGCATCGCGCTGTTCGCGTTCGGCACCGGACCGGTCAAGGGCTTCGCGGTCGCGCTGATCCTCGGCATCCTGACGTCGATGTACACCGCTGTCTCGGTGTCGCGCGGCATCGCCACCCTGATCTATGGACGCCGGCGCAAGCTGAAGTCCATCGCCATCTGACGGGAAGACCCACATGAAAATTTTCCCGCTGAACCTGATTCCCTACGACAGCAAGTTCGACTTCATCCGACTGCGCTGGATCACTGTGGCTGCGTTCGTGCTGATGACGGTGGCGTCACTCGGCATGATGGTGGCCAACAGCTTCCCGGGCGGGCGTTTTGATCCGGGCGGCACGTTCAACTACGCGCTGGATTTCACCGGCGGCACGGCGGTCGAACTGCGCTTCGCCAAACCGGTGGACGTCGATGCGGTGCGTTCGCGTCTTGCGGGCGCAGGCTACGGCAATGCGCAGGTGCAGACCTTTGGGTCGGGCAACGACCTGCTCGTGCGCCTGCAGCCGCGCGAAGGCGCTGCGAGCCAGGACGACGCCAGCCAGATCGCCGATGCCGTGGTGCAGGTGGTCAGCAATTCCGACAATCCCGCGCGGCGCATGAGCAGCGGTTACGTCGGTCCGCAGATCGGCAAGGAGCTGGCCGAGAACGGCGTGTACGCGTTCCTGTTCGTGCTGATCGGATTCGGCGTGTACATCTCGTTCCGCTTCGAGTGGAAGTTCGCGCTGGCCGCGACCGCGACCACCATCGCCGACATCCTGATCGTCGCGGGCTGGTTCGCCATCAGCAAGCACGAGTTCGACCTGACCGTGCTGGCCGGCATCCTGTCGGTCCTCGGCTACTCGATCAACGACAAGATCGTGGTGTTCGACCGCGTGCGCGAGAATTTCCGCGCCATGCGCGCGCCGCCGCGTGAAGTGCTGAACCGGTCGATCAACCAGACGTTGTCGCGCACGATCATCGTGTCGTTCGTCGCCTTCCTCACCGTGTTCGCGCTGTACCTGTACGGCGGCGGCTCGCTCAAGGGCATGGCCGAGGCGCAGATGATCGGCATCGTGGTCGGCACGCTGTCGTCGATCTTCGTGGCATGTCCGTTGCTGTTGTGGCTCGGCGTGAGCAAGCAGGACCTGATGCCGAAAGCGCGCGACGAGGCGGCGCTGGCAAGGCGGCCGTGAGCGGATTGCCGGAAACGAAAAAGGCCGCGATATTTGCGGCCTTTTTTTTGGGATGGGCTCTTCGTAGGAGAAACTTTAGTCGCGAGCTCTTCGTCCCGACCAAAAAGCTCGTGACTAAAGTCGCTCCTACGAAAAGCAGATCAGCGCTTGCCGAACACAGCCGCATACCCCGATTCCGCCACCGCTTTCTGTAATGCAGCGCTGACCTTGATGTTGCCGGCGAGAATTTCCCGGCTACCCACGCCACGCACGTCCAGCGGGCCCGTGGGCGCACCCTTGAAATCGCTGATGCGTCCACCGGCTTCGCGCACCAGCAGCACGCCGGCGGCGACATCCCACGGCTGCACGCCCGCCTCGAAATACGCATCGGTGCGGCCGGCAGCGACATAGGCGAGGTCGAGCGCGGCCGAGCCGGTGCGGCGGATGTCTTCGGCATCGCGCAGCAGCTCGCCCATGCACTTCAGATGCACATCGATGCGCTCGCGCTCACGCGGTGGGAAACCGGTAGCGATCACCGCGCCGGCAAGATCCTTGCGATCGGTGACGCGCAGCTTGCGGTCGTTGAGCACCGCGCCGGCGCCGCGGCTGGCGGTGAACAGTTCATTGCGCAGCGGGTCGAAGATCACGCCGTGGACCGGCTCGCCGTTCTCCACCAGCGCGATCGACACGCAGTAATGCGGAAAGCCGCGCAGGTAGTTGCTGGTGCCGTCCAGCGGATCGATGACCCAGGTGAAGCGGTTGGCCTTGCCCTGCGCGCCGCCTTCCTCGCCGAGGATGGCGTAGTCGGGGTACGAGCGCTTGAGTTCCTTGATGATCGCGGTCTCGGTCATGCCGTCGACCTCGCTGGCGTAATCCAGCCGATCCTTCTCGACCACGTTGAGGCTGTCGATGCGGCTGACATGCCGCATGAGGATGTTGCCGCCCGCGCGGGCCGCTTTGACCATGATGGTGACGACGGGGGTTTGCATCCCGGTGGGCCTCGACGTGGGTTTGGGAAGAACAGTCCGGCGCGGCGGCCGGCGTGCGCAGTTTACCATTCGCGCCATGAGCTCCGGTCCCGATACGCACGCCAATACCGCATCCCCCGGCCCCGCCGCGCGCATCCGCATCGTGCTGGTGGGTACACAGCATCCCGGCAACCTCGGCGCGGCTGCGCGCGCGATGAAGACGATGGGCTTGTCGCGACTGGTGCTGGTGGCGCCGGAAAAGAAGCCCGATGCGGTGTCCGTGTCGATGTCGGCCGGCGCGCACGAGCTGCTGTTCGATGCACCGGTGTTCGCCACGCTGGCTGAGGCCGTCGCCGATTGCCGGCACGTGATGGGTTGCACTGCGCGGGCGCGGCGGATCGCGTTGCCGGAACATGCTCCGCGCGCGGGCGCGCACCGCGCGGTGTCGATCGCGGCCGAGGGCGGCGAAGTGGCCATCGTGTTCGGGCGCGAGCGTACCGGCCTGGACAACGACGAACTGCAGCTGTGCCACGCCGCGCTGCACATCCCGGCGGACCCCGACTTCAGTTCATTGAACCTCGCCGCGGCGGTGCAGGTGCTCGCCTACGAGCTGCGCATGGCGCTGCTGGAACATGCGGCCAGCGCGCAGCGCGATGCCGCGCCGGGCAGGGCGGTGCAGGTGGACGCAGCCACCCCAGAGCCCATCGCCTCGCATGCCGAACTGGAAGGTTTCTTCGCCCAGCTGGCCGAAACTCTTCACGCCATCGACTTCCACAAAGGACGCGCGCCGGATTCGGCGATGCGCAAGCTGCGCAGGTTGTTCCTGCGTGCCGACCTCGACGCGCGCGAGGTGCGCCTGCTGCGCGGCATCCTGGCCGATGCACAGCGCATGGCCGCGCTTGCCGACTGTCGCCCCGGACGGGATTAGGCTAGGCTCGCTCGGTCGTCAACGGGGAAATCGACTTTGCCTGCCTTCGCTCGTCTCGCAGCCTGCGTAATCGGTCTAATCGCGGCGGCAAGCCCCGGTTACGTGCAGGCCGCCGACGATCCCCACGTCCTCGTGCTCGGCCGCATCAGCGACGATCCCAAGGCGCACTACGAGCAGCTCAAGCCACTGCTGGACTACGTGGTGCCGCGCATGGCCGATGTCGGCATCCGCGAAGGCCGTGTGCTGATGGCCCGCGACGTTCAGCAGATGGCGAGCTACCTGCGTCGCGGACGCGTCGACTGGGTGACGGAAACCGCAGGCACCTCCATCCTCCTGCAGCAGCGCTCGAAGGCGCAGGCGCTGCTGGTGACCGAACGCGACGGCGTGAGCCACTACAACACCGTGTTTTTCGCCCGCCGCGACGGCGCGGTCGCCACGCTCGATGGCCTGCTCGGCCACAGCATCGCCTTCCAGAATCCTGCGTCCACCAGTGCCTATTTCCAGCCCGCGGCCGAACTCGTGTCGCGCGGCATGCCGCTGGACATCCTGCTGTCGCCGATGGAACGACCGGATCCGGACTCGGTGGGCTATCTGTTCGCGCGTTCGGAGTTGAACATTTCGACCTGGGTGCACAAACGGCTGGTCGATGTCGGTGTGATGAGCAACCTCGACTGGAATAATCCGCAGCGTGTGCCGGCCAGTTACAAGCCCGACCTCAAGATCATCTACCAGTCGCCCACCTATCCGCGCGCGCTGGAGCTCGTACGCGGCGATCTCGACGACAAGGTCCAGGCACGACTGCGCCAGGTCCTGCTGGCCGCCGCCGATGATCCCGATGCACGTGAAGCGTTGCTGCTGTTCTTCAAGGCCACGCGTTTTCTGCCGATCGACGCGACATCGCAACACGCGCTCGACCAGATGCGCGAAGGTGTGATCCGCGTCCATACGGAGGTCGAATGAAGTCGCCGCCGGCCCGCGCCATGCCGCATCGACGCACGCTGCATCGACTCAGGCCGCATCAAATCACGCCGCCTCAAATCATGCCGAGGTCTGCATGAAAACGGTGCGGATGGGTTTGCAGGCCCAGATGCTTGTACTGATGGCCATCGCGATGACCACGGTGGTCGCGTTGATGCTGCTGTTGTTGCAGCGGCAATCGGCGATGCGTTCGGAAGTCATCGGCGTCAGCCGTGCGGCGATGCACCAGCTGGTGCTGGATGGCCTGCGGCGCCGCGGCGAGGCGGGCGTCGGCGAGCTCGCCAATACGCTGGCCAATCCGCTTTATTACTTCGACCTCGACACCATCGGCAGCATCGCACGCGCCGCCCAGCGCCAGCCCGACATCAGCTATGTACTCGTCTACGATGCCAACGGCCGCATCATCCACGACGGTTCCGGCGACATTCCCACGTATGGCCAACCGATGCAGGATCCGCTCGCGTACGAAGTCGTGCAGGCGCGCGCATTTCATGCGCAGTGGACCGACGATCTGGTTGATGTCTCGCATCCGATCCTGGTCGGCGACACGCGCCTTGGCGGCGTGCGCATCGGCTACTCGCTGAAGTCGGTGCTCGCCAGCGAAGTCAAATCGACCAGCGCGTTGAATGAAAGCCTCACCAGGCTGGGCAACCGGCATCGCTGGCCGATCATCGCGCTGATGACGATGCTGGTCCTGCTCGGCGCGGGCGTGTTGTCGTTGATACGCGCCAGACTGGTCGAACCCATCCGCCGCCTGGCCGATGCCGCACGCGAAATCGAGGACGGCCGTTTCGGCGGCGATGCACCGATCAGCGAACGCGACGATGAAGTCGGCGATCTCGTGCGCAGTTTCGGCCGTATGAGCCAGAGCGTCGCTCGGCACGACCGCGACATCCGCCGCATGGCCTACACCGATGCGCTGACAGGGCTCTCGAATCGGCTGGCATTCCGCGAAAACCTCGACCAGCGCCTGCTGGAACTGCGCGGCGCGAGCAAGCGGCTCGCTCTGCTGTTCGCCGACATCGACGACTTCAAGCGCGTCAACGATACGCTCGGCCACGAGGCCGGCGACGAAGTGCTGGTGCAGTTCTCCGCGCGCATCCGCGAGGCGGTTGAACACATCGGCAGCGGTGAGGCGGAACTGGCGCGCTTCGGCGGCGACGAGTTCGTGATCCTGCTGCAGAACGACGCCAACTCCGACGACGACGTGCGCACCATCGCCAGCCGCCTCGCCGAAACGCTGGTGATGGAGCTCAGCCGCCCGATCATGGTGCGCGACCGCCAAGTGTTCCTTGGCACGTCGATCGGCATCACCCTGTTCCCCGAAGACGCGGTCAGCGCGACCATGCTGATGAAGAACGGCGACATCGCCATGTACCAGGCCAAGGTCGCAGGCAAGAACTGCTACCGCTTCTACAGCCGCGCGATGGACCAGGCCGTCGAACGCCGCGTGCACATGGAGCAGGAATTGCGGGGCGCCTGGGAACGCAACGAGTTGAGCGTTGCCTACCAACCGATCTACCGGCTCAGCGACAGCAAACTGGTCGGCGCCGAAGCCCTGCTGCGCTGGAAGCACCCCGAGCACGGCATGGTCGCGCCCTCGGTGTTCATCGATGTCGCCGAACAAAGCGGGCTAATCGAAACCATCGGCCCGCAGGTGTTGCGCGTGGCCTGTCGCGACGCGATGCGCTGGGAAACCGAATTCGGGTGCAAGGATGCATTGTTCGTTTCGGTGAATGTCTCGGCGCGGCAACTGCGCACAGGCGAATTGCCCGATCAGGTGACGGCGACGCTCAAGGAATCAGGACTGCCCGCACCGCGTCTGCACATCGAGCTGACCGAGACCGCGGTGATCGGCGATGAACTGCACGCCAGTACGTTGCTGTCGCGTTTGCGCAGCGTCGGCGTCAAGGTGTGGCTCGACGACTTCGGTACCGGTTTCTCCGGCCTCAGCCACCTGCGACGCGTACCCGTGGACGG
>JALYOU010000118.1 GCA_030856725.1 Pseudomonadota bacterium | reverse complement strand
GGCCGCATCGTCGGCTCCGAGCAATACCTCACCAAGCCCTTCACCCGTGAGGAATTGCTCAACGCAATCCGCACCTACGTCAGCGCCTGACCGGAAGCATCACTCGCATGGCTCGCATCCTGCTCATCGAAGATTCACCCACCGACACCGCGGTGCTGACCCAGCTGCTGGAGCGCAACGGCCACCAGGTGCTGTCGTCCGGCAGCGCCGAAGACGGCATCGAGGTCTGCCGGCGTGAAATGCCGGACCTGGTGCTCATGGACCTGGTGCTGCCGGGCATGAACGGCTTCCAGGCCACGCGCGCGTTGTCCAAGGACAACAAGACCAGCGCCATCCCGATCCTGATCGTCAGCACCAAGGGCATGGAAACCGACCGCGCCTGGGGCCTGCGCCAGGGCGCCAAGGACTACATCGTCAAGCCGCCGAGTGAAGATGCCTTGATTTCCCGCATCAACGAACTGCTCGGCGCCTGAGATGGCGCGCCGCTCCAACCCGCATCACGCCAAGCCCGGGACCATCGCCCCGGTGCGCGATGGGTCCAGCGCGTTCGAGAGCCTGGTTGAATACGAGCGCAAGAGTCTTGCGCACGTGGTTGGCCTGCCCGAGCAGCTCGACGCGCCCGGTTTGTGGCGCGGCGTCGCGTATCGCGTGGGCAATCGGCATCTGGCGTCTGGATTCGACGAGGTCGTCGAAATCCTCAGCGTCCCGCCGATCACCCCTGTCCCCGGCGCGCAGCCGTGGATGCTGGGCGTGGCCAACGTGCGCGGCAACCTTTTGCCGATCGTCGACCTCAAGCAGTTCCTCGAAGGAGAGCGCACGGTGATGCACGAAGGCCAGCGCATGTTGCTGATGCGCCAGCAGGGCGGCGATGTCGCCGTGCTGATCGACGAGCTTTATGGACAGCGCGGCTTCACCGATCAACAGCTGACGGATCTGGAGACCCTCGCGGAAGGGCGGTACACGCATCTCGTGGATCGCGCCTACCGGCTGGGCGAGCAGACGTGGGGAATCCTCAGCCTTGACCGGCTTTCGCGCACCCCGGAATTCAGGCAGGCCGCAGCCTGACGGCGGCATGCCCCCGGCTTTATTTAGTAGTCCCGTCTTCAAGCAGTCCCGTTTCAATAGTCCCTCTTCAACATTTCCGGCTCCAAACATTCATTCATCACTTAAGCAAGCACACGAGAGATCGAGGTCGAACATGAGCACTGTAATGGACGCCGTTGCCGGCAAGAGCCGCAACCTGGGCACCAACTTCTGGCTCCTGCTGCTGGTGGGGTCCATCGCGGTCCTGGGCGCCAATACTGCGTACTCCACGTACAAGGCAGCGCGCCTCGGCGGCGCGAGTACCTCGGCGGCCGACTTGCAGGTGCTTTCGCAGCAGCTGGCGGTGCAGGGACGTGAGGCGGTTGAAGGCGACGCCGCCGCGTTTACCGCCTTCAAGGCGACCAAGGCTGCAATCGAGGAGGACGTGGCCACGCTGCGCGACCGTTATGGCGATGAAGGCACCGTGTCCGGATCGATCAACAACGTGGCGCAGCGCTGGACCGCGCTCGGTAGCAGCGCCGATCAGGTGATCGCCAGCGAAAAGGCCGTGCTCGATCTTGCCGGCAACGCCAAGCGCTTCACCGACGCCGTGCCGCAACTGCAGGCGCAGCTCGACGAAGTGGTACGCGCGATGTCAGCCAGTGGGTCGCCGTCCTCGCAGGTGTACATCGCACTGCGCGAAGTGGTGCTGGCATCGACCATGGCGCAGCGCATCGCACAGATCCAGGCTGGCGGCGCGACCGCTTCACTCGCGGGCCAGTCGCTGCGTCGCGACGCGCAGGTGTTCGACCAGGTCATGACCGGCCTGCGCCAAGGCGGCTCGGGCAACGCGCAGCGCGTGACCGCGCCAGCGGCCGTGGCGGCGCTCAACCAGGCCAATACGCAATGGGTCGCGATGAAAAAGGATCTCGACGCCATCCTCGGCAGCTCGCAGAACCTGTTCCGCGCGCAGTCCTCCGCCGCTGCGATCACCGCCGGCTCCAACGCCATGCTGACCGACAGCAAGGAACTGTTCTCCGACTTCACTTCGTTCGGTTCGATGACCGACACCAGCCTGCTGGGCAACATCTGGGTCAGCATCCTGGCCGGTATCGGCATGATCCTCGGCCTCGCAGGTTTGCTCTTCAGCCTGTACCGCGCGCAGGAACGCCGCCGCGCCACGGTGGAAGAACTCAACAACCGCAACCAGGAGGCCATCATGCGCCTGCTGGACGAAATGGGATCGCTCGCCGAAGGCGATCTCACGGTGAAGGCGACCGTGACCGAGGACATGACCGGCGCGATCGCCGACTCCATCAACTTCGCCGTCGAGCAGCTGCGCAGCTTGGTGCAGACCATCACTGACACCTCGGTGCAGGTCGCCTCCAGCGCGCAGGAAACGCAGGCCACCGCGATGCAGCTGGCCGAGGCCGCCGAGCATCAGGCGCAGGAAATCAACACCGCCTCGGACCGCATCAGCGAAATCGCGGCCAGCATCGACCAGGTGTCGAAGAACTCCGCGGAGTCGGCGGAAGTGGCGCAGCGCTCGGTGCAGATCGCGACCAACGGCGCCGGCGTGGTGCGGCAGACGATCGCCGGCATGGACTCCATCCGCGACCAGATCCAGGAAACTTCCAAGCGCATCAAGCGCCTCGGTGAAAGCTCGCAGGAAATCGGCTCGATCGTTGAACTGATCAACGACATCTCCGAGCAGACCAACATCCTGGCGCTGAACGCCGCCATCCAGGCGGCCTCCGCCGGTGAAGCAGGCCGCGGGTTCGCGGTCGTGGCCGACGAAGTGCAGCGTCTCGCCGAACGCGCATCCAATGCGACGAAACGAATCGAAACGCTAGTGCAGACCATTCAGTCCGATACCAACGAAGCCGTGAGTTCGATGGAGCAGACGACCGCCGAAGTGGTCAGCGGTGCGCGACTGGCCGAGGACGCGGGTACCGCACTGGGCGAGATCGAGCGCGTGTCGACGGATTTGTCCAACCTCATTCAGGGCATCTCGTCGGCGTCGCAGCAGCAGTCTTCAGCCGCATCCAACATCACCCAGACGATGAACACCATCCAGCAGATCACCTTGCAGACCTCGCAGGGTGCCAACCAGACGGCCGAATCGATTGGAAATCTTGCGCAACTCGCCGCCGACCTGCGCCGTTCGGTCGCCGACTTCAAGCTGCCGGCCTAAGCACAGGATCGACGAGTCGATGATGGACAGCGTTTCCATTCGCAGCGCCGCGCGCCTGCCTGTAACCCTCGGGGGCAGGCAATGACCGCGCTGCGCGACGCGATCGACTACACCACGCTCGGCTGGGTCAAGCCGGAGCTCGACGAGACCCTGCGCCAGACGCAGATGGAAATCGAGGGCTTCGCCGAAGACCCCACCGAGCCCAGCCGAATGCGCTACGCCGCTGGCCTGCTGCACCAGGTGCAGGGCACGTTGCGGATGGTGGAGCTTTACGCGCCGGCGATGGTGGCTGAGGAAATGGAAGCGCTGGCCAAGGCCATCGCCACCGGTGACGTTGCCGATCGCGACGAAGCCTGCGCCACGCTGATGCGCGGCGTCGTATTGCTGCCTGATTATCTGGAACGGTTGCAGGGTGGGCACAAGGACATACCGATCGTCCTGCTGCCGCTGCTCAACGAACTGCGCGGCGTGCGCGGCGAGAAAGGCCTCAACGAAAGTGTGTTGTTCGCGCCCGACCTGGATCGTCCGTTGCCGGCATCGTTGCCGGAGCCCGTGGCATCCGGTGCGCGGGACGACAACGCGATCGGGCCGCTGCTGGCATCACTGCGGGAGACGCTGTTGGCGTGGAACGACACGCAGCCCGCCGATTACGCGCAGCTGAGACAGGCGCTGGCAGGGTTGCTGGGCCAGGCCCAGGATGCCGAGGCGCGACGCATGCTGTGGGTCGCGGAGGAAACGGCGTCCGCGCTGCACGATGGCGCGCTGGCGAATTCATCGTCGCTGCGCGATGCCTACGGCAGCGTTGAACGCGAGGCGCGGCGACTGTTCGAGAACGGCGCCGTGGCGTCGCCTTCGCAACTGGAACCCACGCGGCAATTGCTGTTCCACGTCGCCGGCGGAGACCAGACGCATCCATCGCTCGAAAAACTGCGCGACACCTTCGACCTGACGACAGACAGTCCGAGCGAGTCCGAACTCGAACACGCGCGCGGTAGCGTCAGTGGCCGCAATCGCGCGTTGCTCGACACGGTGTCTGCCGCGATCAAGGAAGACCTGCTGCGGATCAAGGACGCACTGGATATCTACCTGCGTACCAGCCGCGACGACGCCAACGAACTGCAGCCGCAGGTCGAGGCGCTGGACCGCGTCGCCGACACCCTCGGCATGCTGGGCCTCGGCGTCGCGCGCAACGTGGTATTGCAGCAGCGCGACGCGCTGCGCGAGATCGTATTCGGCGGGCGCTCGCCCGACGAGGAATCGCTGCTGGATGTGGCCGGCGCCCTGCTGTACGTGGATGCCTCGCTGGACGACCAGGTCGCGCGCCTCGGCCAGCCGCACACGAACGCCGACGACGACATGGTCGCCAGCGAATCGCGCAAGGTGCTGGAAGTGCTCGTGCGCGAGGCGATCGCCAATTTCGCCGACGCACGGCAGGGCTTCGTTGCCTTCGTCGAGACCAACTGGGACCACGCGCAGCTCACCGAAGTGCCGCGCCTGTTGAACGAAGTCGGCGGCGCATTGCGCATGTTGGATATGCATTTGCCGGCGCAATACCTGACTGGCGTGCGCCGCTACACCGAGTCCGAACTGATCGCGCGCAAGCGCGTGCCCAATGGGCAGCAACTCGACACTCTGGCTGATTCGCTGGCGAGCCTGGAGTACTACCTGGAAGCGGTGCGCGACCAGCGCCCGAACAGCGAGGAAATCCTCGCCATTACCCGGCAGAGTCTGGAGTCGCTGCGCTATTGGCCGCTGCCTGCAGAAAACGCGGCACCCACTGTGCAGGAAAGCGTGCCGGAAACCACGGTCGAGAATGCCGAGCACATTGAAGAAGTGCAGGAGCTGAGACCAGTCCCGGCTGCAGTCGTGCCGTCTGCTCCGATACCACTCGTGCCAGTCCCGGACACGGCACAGACCCAGATCCATCAGGCCGCGTCCGCCGCCGGCACGGTCGGCAGTTTCGACCGCAGCAACGACGAGATCGACGACGAGATCCGCGAAGTCTTCCTCGAGGAATTCGAGGAGGAGATCGCCAACCTCGACGGCCTGCTGCCCAAGTGGCGCGCGCAACCCGAGGACATGGAGCGCCTGCGTCCGATCCGGCGCGTGTTCCACACTCTCAAGGGCAGCGGCCGCCTGGTCGGGGCCAGGACGCTCGGCGAGTTCAGCTGGAAAGTCGAGAGCATGCTCAATCGCGTGCTTGAGGGCTCGCGTCCGCCGTCGCCGGCCGTGTTCGCGATGGTGGACCAGGCCTTCCTGGCCCTGCCGAATCTGCATGCCGCCTTGCGCGGCGATGCATCACTCGACGTGGACCTGCCCGGTCTCGAAGCCATTGCCGACCGCGTCGCTGCGGGTGAGGAAGTGCACTATCAACCGCGTGTGGCGAAACCCGTCGAAGCCATCGTCGATACCGGTGCACTCGACACCGCTGGCCTCGAAGTGGGCGCGACCGAAACCGAAGCCACGGCCGCGGCGGCAATCGATGCACCGGCCGAACCAGTGGCGCTCACGCCAGACATGGTCCCGGTCACGGTTGATGGCGTCCTGCTCGAAATCCTGACCGCGGAAGTCGACGGCCATCTCGCCACGGTCGATGGCTGGCTGGCGCAGGCCAGCGTCGAGCCCGTACTCGTCGACGACGCGATGCTCCGCGCGATCCACACCATGAACGGTGCCTTCGCGATGAGCGAAGTCCCTGCCATCACCGATGCCACATTGCCGGCCGAGGCCTACGTCAAGCGACTGCTCGGTGCCAAGCGCGCGCCCGAGCCCGAAGGCGTCGCAGCGCTCAGTGAACTGGCGGCCCAGATCCGCGCGACTGTGGCCGGCCTGTTACTGCCTGTGTCAGGCGTGCCAAAGCAGACCCTGCTGGCGCAGCGCCTGATTGCCTTGCGCGACAGCCTGCCTGAAGCCACCATCGCGATCTTCGGCGCCGGCCTGGCCGACGATGACACCGCCGCTGTTGAAGCATTGGCAGCGGAACGCGTCGAAGCCGAGCGCATCGACGCCGAACGCCTCGAAGCCGAGAGGGTTGAGGCCGAACGTGCTGAATCCGAACGCGCCGAAGCCGAGCGTATCGAAGCCGAACGCCTCGAAGCCGATCGCATCGAAGCCGATCGCATTGAAGCCGAACGCATTGAAGCCGAGCGCCTCGAAGCCGATCGCAATGAAGCCGATCGCAATGAAGCCGATCGCATTGAAGCCGAGCGTCTGGAGGCCGAGCGCACTGCCGAAGCCGAACGCCTCGAATACGAAAAGCTCGAAGCGGAATACGCTGAAGCCGACCGCCTGGCAAAACTCGATGCCCAACGTACCGATGTCGAGCGGACAGAAGCCCAGCGTGCCGAAGCCGAGCGTGCCGAAGCCG
>JALYOU010000296.1 GCA_030856725.1 Pseudomonadota bacterium | reverse complement strand
CCCGTGGAAGAGTTCCAGCAGCCAGTCGTCGTTGCGAGTGAGCGGGCGCAGCGGCGCTGGAAACGAAAACGCAAGCTGGCAGATGCCGTGCAATCGTTCGCGCAATGACGACTGTGCGAAGTAGGGCGTGAGGACAGCATGCGCAGTGTCGGCGAGCGTGTCGAAGACGCGGCGGGATGACAATTGCGGAATCGATTCGGGCACGTAAAGGCCCCCATCGGGTGCAAGGCCGGCGGCGAGTGCGTCGTCGATGGACGCGGGTGGTGTCTGGTTGCGGGTGCTGAGAAAATTCACGACCGATCCGCGTGCATCAGCTCTGCGCGCGGCCCTGCGACCGGCGAAACATAGGCACGCGATTCGAATCCGGCATCGGCGAACGCTGCGCGCATTGCCGGCACGGCGTTCTCTGCTTCCGTCTTCGACGCGAACCACGCGAAAACGCTCGGTCCGCCGCCGGAAATGCTCGCGCCGAGCGCGCCGGCATCCAGCGCCGCCGTTTTCACCGCTGTGAATCCCGGAATCAATGGCGCGCGGCGAGGCTCCACCAGCACATCCCGCAAACCTGCGCGTATCAACTCGACATCGCCACGCTGCAAGCCAGTGAGGAACAGCGCCAGATGCGCGCTTTGCGCCACGACCTGCGGCAATGCATACGGCGCGGCCAGCGCTTCACGCGAGCGGCGCGTTTCCAGTACCTGCTGCGGATGCACGATGACGGCATGCAGCCATTCCGGCGCAGGCAACATGATCGTGCGCGTGGCTGTCGCCAGCACCACGCCGCCGAGCAGCATTGGCGCGACGTTGTCGCCGTGGCGGCTCCCGCTGGACACTGATTCGCCGTCCAGCGCGAACGGATACAGCGCCTCGCGCGGCAGAGGGGCGTCCAGCAATGCGTTCGCAGCCACCAGCGCCGCGACACAGGATGCGGCCGAACCGCCAAGACCGGACCCCAGCGCGATGCCTTTCTCAAGTTCCAGCTCGAAACCGAAGTTGCTATCCAGATGCGCGCGCAACGACAAAAGCGCGCTACCGGCGGTGTTGCGTTCGGGCTCCAGCGGCAGGATGGCCGCGCCGACAACATCGCCGCGGATGGCGTTGATGCGCACGACAGGTTCATCGATGCGCCGCACGATGGCTACATCGCGCGGGCCGGCGATCGAATGTCCGAGGATGTCGAAACCGACGCCGATGTTGCCGATGCTGGCGGGCGCGAATGCGCGTGCCTGAAGGATGCGAGCGCTCATGCGCGTACACCGAGAGACTCCGCGATCATGAGCACATCACCGAACACACCCGCGGCCGTGACCTGCGGCCCTGCGCCCGGACCCTGCACGACCAGTGGATTGTCCGAGTAGCGAGCGGTACGAAACTGCACCAGGTTGTCGGTCAGCCGCGTGTGCCGGCATGGATGCGCCGTGGGCAGCGCGACCAAGCCTGCGCGCGCGCGTCCTTCGCGGTCGAGTTGCGAAATGTGGCGCAGGCCGAGACCCTGCACGTTTGCAGCATCGAGTCGCGCCTGCATCGGCGCATCGAGTTCGTGCTGTCGTGCGAGGAAGGCCTCGCGGCTGATGTGTTGCAGGGATGGCGGCACCAAGGTCTCCACTTCGACGTCGTCCACAGACAATTCGCGCCCGGCTTCGCGCGCCAGGAATACCAGCTTGCGCGCGACATCGAGCCCGGACAGATCATCGCGCGGATCGGGCTCGGTGTAGCCCAGCGCCAGCACCTCGCGCAGCAACTAGAAAAACGGCTGGCTGCCTTCGGCCGGGTTTAACAGCCGCCAGCGTGCCTGACAGCATGCCATCGATGCCATGCAACACGTTGCCAGTGTCAAGCAGATAACGCCGCATCTGGATCACAGGCAGGCCGGTTCACCGTGGCTTCGTAGAGAAACGGCCGCCGTTGCGTAGGGCATCGCGGAGCGCAGCCAGTCGCTGCTGTCGGCATGTTTGTTGGGCGTGACGATGGGAATGCCAGCGGCAAGCCGCTGCGGACAGCACGCGGCGACCGCGCCGCTTGCGCTGCAATCGGCGATCAACGCGTGCGGCAGGTGTTCGACACGGATATGCGCGGCGAAGGCATCGGGATCGACCTGGCGTGCAGGCCTTTCCCGTGGTGCATCGGGTGCGATTGCTGGGTCGAGACCGTCGTCTTCCAGCCGCATGTGTGCCGCTGTCGGCTATGGCGCGCAGACGCAGGCCAACTCGGAGTTTGTGCGTCCGGATAGTGCGCCGCGTCGACCAGACTGCTGCCGAATTCATGCGCACGACAGGAGCGGGAGAGGGCGCGGACTGCGCAATTGCGGACAGCATGGTGGAGCTCCATTTGAGCTCCGCGTCGCGATTCGGGGAAGGCAGCGTCTCGCACCCTGACCGGGTGCGGAGCGGCGTGATGAATCAGGGGAACACGCGCGTCCGCACCCGGGATCGGGTGGTGGTCGTGGTGGTCGTGGCGGTAATGATCGCGGCAGCGACGGCAACCGTGTCCCGGCCCTGCGGCGGGACAGTGGTATGGGCGATGGGGCCGACGGCGTGCATGCGACAGGAATACCGGAGGTGGTCACAGCGCGTCAAGAAAATTCTGAAGGCGCAACAACCGGCACGACGCGGCGCGCGATTCGGTAATAGACTCAAGGCTGCAAGCGACGACCGGCGCGTCCGGCCAGCCAGCAGCGCGGCACCCCAACGGAGTGCAGTAGTGCAACCGACCGATATCCGCAATCCCGACGTCTTCCACAAGGTCGTCGACTGCCAGTGGGCCTGCCCCGCGCACACGCCGGTGCCGGAATACATCCGCCTGATTGCCGACGGCCGCTACGCCGATGCGTACATGGTCAACTGGCACTCGAATGTCTTTCCCGGAATCCTGGGACGCACCTGCGACCGTCCGTGCGAGCCGGCATGCCGGCGAGGGCGTGTCGAAGAGAACAATGGCCCGGAATCGATGCGCGAAAAGCCCGAGCCGGTTGCCATCTGCCGCCTCAAGCGTGTCGCCGCCGACCACAAGGGCGACGTGCGCGCGCGCATGCCAAAGCCAGCCTCACAGAAGAACGGCAAACGCATTGCCTGTATCGGCGCCGGGCCTTCGTCGCTGACCGTCGCGCGCGATCTCGCGCCGCTGGGCTACCACGTCACCGTGTTCGAGGCCGATCCTAAAGCCGGCGGCTTCATGCGCACGCAGGTGCCGCGCTTCCGCTTGCCGGAGGAAGTGATCGACGAGGAAACGGACTTCATCCTCGATCTTGGCGTCGAGTTCATCGGCCACCATCGCATCGACTCGATGCGCGGCATGCTCGCCCGGAATTTCGATGCGGTCTTCGTCGGCAGCGGTGCACCGCGCGGACGCGACCTTGACCTGCCCGGGCGCAGGGAAGGCGCCGCCAACATCCACGTCGGCCTCGACTGGCTGTCCTCGGTGTACTTCGGCCATGTCACCGCCGTCGGCAAGCGCGTGCTGGTGCTCGGCGGCGGCAACACCGCCATGGATTGCTGCCGCAGCGCGCGTCGCCTCGGAGGCACAGACGTCAAGGTGCTGGTGCGTTCCGGCTTCGACGAGATGAAGGCGAGTCCATGGGAAAAAGAGGATGCGCAGCATGAAGGCATCCCGATCCTCGACTACCGCGTGCCGAAAACCTTCGTGCATGCGAGCGGCCGGCTCACCGGCATGACCTTCGAGCGCGTGCGCGCCGAGTACGACGACAACGGCCGGCGCAGGCTGGTGCCGACCGGCGAGCCCGACGAATTCCATGCCTGTGACGAGGTGCTGATCGCGGTCGGGCAGGAAAACGCGTTTCCTTGGATCGAACGCGATGTCGGCATCGACTTCGACGAGTGGGGCATGCCGGTGGTCGACAAGGTGACGTTCCAGTCGTCGCTGCCGCATGTGCTGTTCGGCGGCGACGCCGCGTTCGGGCCGAAGAACATCATCTGGGCGGTCGCGCACGGCCATGCCGCCGCGATCTCGATCGATAAGCTGCTGCAGGGCGAAGACACGCGCGAGCGGCCCGAGCCGATGGTGCAGTTGCACTCGCAGAAGATGGGCATCCACGAGTGGAGCTATGACAACGCCATCTCGCCGGACGAGCGTTACGTGGTGCCGTGGTCGGAAGCGGCGAAGAAGCTCGACAGCATGCATGTCGAGGTGGAACTGGGCTTCGATGCGCAGACGGCGCTGAAGGAAACCCAGCGTTGCCTCAACTGCGATGTGCAGACGGTGTTTACGAAGGACAAATGCATCGAGTGCGATGCCTGCGTCGATATCTGCCCGACCGACTGCATCACATTCACATTGGATGGCGAAGAAGCGGAGCTGCGCACGCGGCTGACGGCGCCGGCGGTGAATGTCGAGCAGAATCTGTATGTGTCAGAGCCGTTGAAGACCATGCGGGTGATGGTGAAGGACGAGGATGTGTGCCTGCATTGCAGCTTGTGTGCGGAGCGGTGCCCGACGGGGGCGTGGGACATGCAGAAGTTCCTGCTGCTGGAGACGTATGCAGGCTCGGGATGCCGCAACAAGCAGGCGAGGGAAGTGGCGTGACGCCAACCCATCTTCCCCTCCAATCCAGCAACGACTTCGTCGTCAAGTTCGCCAACGTCAATGGCTCGGGTTCCGCGTCGGCGAATGAGTTGTTCGCGAAAGCGATCCTGCGCATGGGCGTGCCTGTCAGCCCACGCAACATCTTCCCGTCGAATATCCAGGGTCTTCCGACTTGGTATGAAGTGCGCGTTAGCGAACGCGGCTGGCTGGGGCGGCGTGGCGGCGTCGACCTAATGGTCGCGATGAACCCGCAGACCTGGGACGTCGATGTCGCCGAAATTGAACCCGGCGGCTATCTGTTCTACGACAACAGCAAGCCGATGCCGAGGTCGAAGTTCCGCGACGACATCCACATCCTCGGCGTGCCGCTGACGCAGCTCTGCAACGAAGCCTGGAGCGATCCGCGCCAGCGCCAGTTGTTCAAGAACATCATGTATCTCGGCGCGCTGAGTGCGCTGCTGGACATCGATGTGCCGACGATCGAGACGCTGATCGGCGAGCAGTACAAAGGCAAGGAAAAGCTGCTAAAGCCCAACATCGAAGCGCTGCATTTGGGCCGCAACTGGGCCAAAGAACACCTGGCATGCCCGATCGGTCTGCGCGTTAACGCGGCCGATGCGGTCGGCGATCGCATCTTTGTCGAAGGCAATGCCGCCGCGGCGCTTGGATGCGTTTACGGCGGTGCGACGGTGTGCGCGTGGTATCCGATCACGCCGTCGTCGTCTCTGGCCGAGGCGTTCGAGAAGTACTGCCAGAAATATCGGGTCGATCCCGTCACTGGCGAGAACAGGTTCGCGATCATCCAGGCCGAGGACGAGATCGCCTCCATCGGCATGGTGGTCGGTGCCGGGTGGAACGGTGCACGTGCGTTCACCACCACGTCGGGGCCGGGCGTGTCGTTGATGAACGAGTTCATCGGTCTTGCCTATTTCGCCGAGATCCCGGTGACGATCATCGACGTGCAGCGCGGCGGGCCGTCGACCGGCATGCCCACGCGCACGCAGCAATCCGACGTGCTGGCCTGCGCGTACGCATCGCACGGCGACACCAAGCATGTGCTGTTGTTTCCGGAAGACCCGCACGAGTGTTTCGACTTCGCCGCCGCCGCGCTGGATCTCGCGGACCGTTTGCAGACGCCGGTGTTCGTGATGACCGACCTCGACATCGGCATGAACCAGCGCCTGTGCGCGCCCTTCATCTGGGACGACGCGCGCGGCTACGACCGTGGCAAGGTGATGACGGCAGATGAACTGGATACCGGCAGGGAGTTCGCGCGCTACAAGGACATGGACGGTGATGGCATCCCGTACCGCACCTACCCCGGCACGCATCCGGACAAGGGCGCGTATTTCACCCGCGGCACCTCGCGCAATCCGCAGGCGCAGTATTCCGAGCGCGGCGCGGATTACGTCTACAACATGCAGCGGTTGCTGCAGAAGTTCGACAGTGCCAAGGCGTTGGTGCCGCAGCCGATCGTGCGGCAATCGGATGTGCCGTCGAAGCATGGTGCGATCTATTTCGGTTCGACCAGCCCTGCGATGCACGAGGCGATAGAGCGTTTGCAGGGGCAGGGCATTGCGCTCGACACGCTGCGCGTGCGCGCATTTCCATTTCCGGAATCCGTGCGCGCCTTTATCGATGCTCATGAATCGGTGTTCGTAGTTGAGCAGAATCGCGATGGCCAGTTGCGTTCGTTGCTAGTCAACGAGTTTGGGATCGACCCGGCGCGGTTGATCGCAGTGTTGCATTACGATGGCACGCCGATTACCGCACGCTTCATCGCCAATGCAATTTCAGCGCAGGTTCGCCCGGCGATGCAGCGGGAAAAAGTCGCATGACGAAGATGCCGTCGTTGGTTTTGCTCGTCATTCCCGCGAAAGCGGGAACCCAGCGACTTTGTTTTGATCTTTCTGATGCACATAGGCGAAAGGCACTGGATTCCCGCTTTCGTGGGAATGACGAATGTTGGGGTGCGGAGTAATCGGATATTTCTTATGACCTACCTGACAAAACCAAAACTCCACCACCCTTCCCTGGGCTGCAACGCGATTGGCTTCACCCGCCGTGACTACGAGGGCAAGATTTCCACGTTGTGCGCCGGTTGCGGCCACGACTCGATTTCCGCGGCGATCATCCAGGCCTGCTGGGAGCTCGACATCGAGCCGCACCGCGTCGCCAAGCTGTCGGGCATCGGTTGCAGCAGCAAGACGCCGGATTATTTCCTCGGTCAGTCGCACGGATTCAACACCGTGCACGGTCGCATGCCGTCGGTGCTGACCGGCGCCAACCTCGCCAATCGCGAACTCATCTATCTCGGCGTGTCCGGTGATGGCGATTCGGCATCCATCGGTATCGGCCAGTTCGTGCACGCGATCCGGCGCGGCGTGAACATGGTCTACATCGTCGAGAACAACGGCGTGTACGGGCTGACCAAGGGTCAGTTCTCCGCAACCGCCGACCAGGGTTCGATGTCGAAGAAAGGCGTCGCCAACAGCGACAGTCCGATCGACATGGTGATGATGGCGCTGCAGCTCGGCGCGACCTACGTCGCACGCAGTTTTTCCGGCGACAAGCAGCAACTGGTGCCGCTGATCAGGGGCGCGCTGTCGCACCGCGGCGCCGCGTTCCTGGATGTCATCAGCCCCTGCGTCGCGTTCAACAACCACGCCGGAAGCACCAAGAGCTACGACTACGTGCGCGAGCACAACGATGCGGTCAACCAGCTCGACGTGATGGTGCCGCGCACCGAGATCGCCGTGGATTACGCCGCGGGCGAAA
>JALYOU010000261.1 GCA_030856725.1 Pseudomonadota bacterium | reverse complement strand
CTACAAGAAGAATCCGGTCCGCTACAAGTTCTACCGCTCCAGCTGCGGCCGCGACAAGCGCCTGCAACAAGTCTGGGGAAACTCCGGCCGTTGATGGAGCCTGTACGGAAGCGGTAATGATGGAGGCCGGTCGCCCCGCAGCTGAAACGCGACGTAGCCTCGATTCTCGACCCATCGGATACCGCGCTCGACCGTGCACGCTTGCAGACCGCTGCGCGGACAATCTCGTTCGCTAACAATAAACACGCCGCAGCTGCGGGGTTGTTCCGTCGCTGCCCCGGGTCTCGCTTGATCACTCGCTTGGTAGCGCGCGCCACACCATATAGATATCCGCGCGCTGGTAATGCGAGCCCGGCCGCGGCGCGGGCCGGTGTTCGAAGCCGACGCTTTCGTAGAGTCGCAACGCGGGCGCGAGTTTGCTGCTGGATTCGAGAAACAGTTCGTGGCCGCCGAGTTGTTGGAACGCCGTCAGCGAAGCCAGCATCAGTTGCCGGCCGATGCCATGTCCCCGACACGCGGTATCGACCGCCATCTTGGTCAGTTCGTAGACGTCTTCGCGTTCCCGCTTCAACGCAACCGTGCCGACAACGAGGTCGTTGCCGCGGATGGCGAACAGGATGCGGCCCCCGGGTTCTAGGATGTGGGTTTCAGGATCAAGCAACACGATACGGTCGATCGGCTCGACCACGAAATGCGCTTCCAGCCATTCGAGATTGAGCCGCGCGAATTCGGTACGCCACTGGGGTGCGTATCCGGAGATTCGAATGGGATACGCGACGCTCATGTGCCGTGTCCCGATGTGCGGGACAGGTGTGCGATGGCTGCGGTGGCGGCCTCGCGGTTGGTGTCATCGAACAGGTCAACCCGCACCGTCGCGATCGTGCCCGCATCCAGGCAATGCACGTTGACGTCGATGCCGTCGGGGTGGCTGCGCGGCACGTAAAAGCTCTTGATGCCGCAGTACCGGCAAAAATAATGCTTCGCCGCGCCAGTATTGAAAGTGTATTCGCCCAACGCATCCTCGCCGCTGATCAAGCGAAACCGCGATGCGGGCACGATGAGGTGTCGGAACCCGCTCATGCGGCAGATGGAACAGTTGCAATCCAGCGCATCGACTGAGGCCGGCGCATCGACCTCGAAACGCACACGGCGGCAATGACAGCCGCCGTGATGCGTAACCAGCGATGGTGGCGTGGATACGGGCATCCACGCAGTTTAACGGTCAGTCTTTCTTGCCGCCGCTCTTGCCCTTGCCGTTGCCGTTGCTTTTTCCAGAACTTTTTCCGGAGTTGGCCGAGCCGGCGGAAGATTTGTTCTTTCCTGAGACTTTGGCCTTGGACGGCGATGTGGCCTTGCCGGCCTTGTTGCTGCGCCCATTCGACTTGACGTGGTCGTTGCCATTCTTGCCCTTCGCACTGTGACCGTCACGATGACGATCCGGGAAGGCGCGGCGCAGATCCGCATCCAGGACTACCGGACGCGACCAGCGGTCATACGTCGGGACGAAGCCTTTTTTCAGGCGATGGAACTCGGCCGAACCCGGCTTGATGCCCAGCCGCTGCGCAAGCGCGCCCCAGCCTTGGCCGTGATCGCGATCCCATTCGTCCACCACGTAGCGGCACGGGCGTCCGATCACCTGGGCGATCGAACACGCGTAATAGACGTCGCCCGGCGCCCAGCGCTGGCGCATGAGCAGGTCGGTGACGAGATCGCGCGGCGCGCCGTAGTAACGGGTCATCTCATCGATGAAGGGTTCGCGATAGCGCGTGCCGTACTGGTTGATGTCGCCGAGGCGCTGGTCCACCCACACGTCGCCGCTACGCGGATTCCAGTTGAAGGTGAAATCCTGTGCACCCACGCTGGCGGTACTCATGAGCGCTGCGATTGCCGTGGAAAGCGCGAGCGCGCGTGTCTTGGTGAGAAGGGACATGAGTGGCTCCTGTCAGGCGGCCGGTAGGGCCGTGTACTGGATAGCGACGATGCGACTTGCCAGGTGAATCCCACGTTGATGGCACGAGACCCATTCATCTGCGGCACAGAGAATGAATTACCTGGTGGATGCCGTTGCAATGCCGAAGGCTTCCCAGCCAGAAAACCAATTCAGGCCAGCCCAAAACAGCAGGCTCCATGCGCCGATGACGATGACAGCCGCCACGACGCTGACTGGCCGCGTCCCGGCTTGCAGCGCCCGTTCCCGGGCCGATGCCATGACCTCTGGCGGAGTGAATCGCACAACAAGTGCCAAACCCAGCGGGATCAACACCAGATCGTCCAGATAACCGATGACCGGGATGAAATCCGGAATCAGGTCGATGGGGCTGAGGGCGTAAGCGGCCACCATGGCGGCCGTCAGTCGCACCCACATCGGAGTGCGCGGATCACGTGCCGCGTAGTACACCGTGAGCGTGTGCTGCCGCAGTTCGCGGGCGCGCGCTTTGAGTGCGTCCAGCACCGCCATGTTTACAGCCCGGTGGTCGCCGAAACCGGCATCAATGCATCGCCGGGACGTGGCGCGAAACGACGGCCGCGGTGGTCGCGCGGTTCCAGCCGGCCATCGGGCAACAGGGCGAACACGCGCAGTCCGTTGCCGGCGCTCTGCAGGCGGACCAGTTCATCCTCGCGCAGCCACAGGCCCTGTTCGACGAAGCGGTCGCCGCCATCGTCGGCGAGAAAGGTTTCAGTGAGCGTGTAATCGCGCTGGTCTCCGGACCGGTTCAGGACCAGCGCGGTCTGGATGCCATCGCAATCGGCACAGGCCAGAACCGCCTGCCATTCGATGCGGCCGTCCTCTTCCAGCTGCGCGGCGGCCGGGGACCGGTTGCCCGCGGCATCGCGGCCGCCATCGCAGCCCGCCGCGACCAGTACGGTCAACGCCAGCACCGCCGATATCAGTATTCGCCGCACCGACATCACTCGCATGTCATTGAATATCCCATGCGCAATTGTGCCGCACCCGCACAAGCGCCGTTTGCACGCGGCCGTGACAGGGCATGACTTACGGTACATCGAACGTAGGCATCCTCTGCGTTGAAGGCGGTCACATGGAACACCCGGATCAAGTCGTCCCCCAATCCCGGCGCCTGCGTCGCTGGCTGATCGGCTTGGGCGTCTGCGCGGCCCTGCTCGCCGTGTACGCGTTCAGCCTGAACTGGTTCGCGCAGCGGCTGGGCGACGACATGGAAAAAACAATCCGCCCCCCTACCGCAGCGGCCGACAACGACACCCTGGGCGGCTATTACTGAGCTGTCTGCGGTCAGCGCGCTCTGATGATGAAGCTGCCGAACGACACGCCCAGGTCCCAGCCGGAGCCCTTCCCTGTGAGCGCCAGCGACACACTGCCCTTGGTCACGACCTGCGCCTTGGTGGACCTGCCGGCACCGGCGTGCGCTTCAGCCGACGCATAGCCGCCGAGCACATCGCGGATGTTGTACACGCCGGAGAACTCGCCAACACCCTTGTCGATGCGCGACTTGCCAAAGGTCAATCCGCCGCCTTTAGCTGAAATACTCACCGGCAGCCGTTGCCCGTCGCTGCAACTCACCGTGCCCTCCCCCGCAGCGGTTTTATAGAACACCGACCATCCCGCCATGCTGTAGGTCAGGTGGCACTCGATCGGACCGTCAGCGCGCGCGGGCGCAATGAACATCAGCAGTGCGCCCAGGAACAGGGCCGGCAATACACTCACTTTCATGGCAGATGTTCCTTGGCAATGCGGGTGAAGCGGTGAAAGTCCGGGCCGAGCCTAGCATCGTCCACCGGCATGTTTGGGTCAGGAGGCGAAGCGTTCGCAGGGCGTCCCCGCCAGGATATGGATGCTGAAAAAGACGACGGCGCCAACCATCAGCGCCGTCAGTCCCACTCTGATCTATTCCTCAGCAACGCGTGATGCTTTCTCAATCGTCGTCATGGTCATCGCGATCACGGGAAGAATAGCGATTGTCGCTATAGCGCCACTGGCGACCGTCCCAGTAACGACCGTTGCGATCGTAACGGACCTGGTCGTTGCGGCCGTTACGGTCGTAGCGCGAATCGTAATACTCGACCTTGCACTTGCCGTGCTTGT
Organism: Pseudomonadota bacterium; assembly: GCA_030856725.1. Lineage (GTDB taxonomy): Bacteria > Pseudomonadota > Gammaproteobacteria > Xanthomonadales > Xanthomonadaceae > JALYOU01. The sequence continues at coordinate 2,094 of JALYOU010000261.1, read as the reverse complement.
TGCACTTCACCTGGCGGCTGCTGTTGTTGTGGTCGCGGCCGTTGGAATAGCCGTTGTTGTTGGAATAGCCGTTGTTGTTGGAATAGCCGTTGTCGTAATAACCATTATTGTTGCCATTGCTGCCGTAATACTGGCTGCGCGGCATGGATCGGTAATACACCGGACGACCATAACGGTCGCGCTGGACGACCAGGCGGTCGTCGTTGCTGTAATCGCCCTGACGGTAATACGGCGTGCTGCCGCGGAACACCACATCGGCCACGTTCACCAGCACGCGGATGAGATCGTCCTGCGATTGCGCCTGTGCCGGGGCGATCGTGCCAAGGCCAAGGCCAACCGCGAGTGCTGCCGGGGCCAGCCAACGTGACAAGGTGGTCATCATCCTCTCCTCATTGCCCGCTGCAGTGCGGACATGGAGCGACGATGCACGCGGCCGGATGAACTGCGCACAAATTTCCACGGCGCGTGGCCGGGTGTTTAACCCGCGTTTGAAAAGCATGGAGGGGTTGGGCAAATCCGGTTCTCACGCGTTGGAATTGCTGCTTGAATGCCTGTGGCGGATCCCGCCCCGGATCGCGTTAAGCTCGCATTCCAGCCAAAGGGGAAGACCGATGTCGCTACCGTCGCGTTCGATATCACTGATGACGCTTGTGCTGTTCACTGCCCTGCCGCAAACCGCCCGGGCACAGGGACAGTCTCCGGGTGTCGTGCGTACCGAAACCGGAAATCGCGTCAGCGAGGGTTTGCCCGCGATCCCCCCCGAGCTCATTGAGACGCTGAACCGCTACCAGAACACGCGCGGCGCGAGTCTGGCTGGCTGGACGAAGGACGGTTGCCTGTTGATCAGCACGCGCTTCGCCGAAACCGCGCAGGCGCACCGCGTGTGCCAGCCGATGGGAATGCGCGAACAGCTGACGTTCTATCCGGAACCCGTGTCGGGCCTCACGCCCGCGCCGCATACGGCATGGCGCGACGGATTCGTGTTCGGCAAGGACAAGGGTGGCGACGAGTTCTCGCAGCTGTACTGGTTCGATGCGGACACGCGCAGCACCACGCTACTGACCGATGGCAAGCGCACGCAGAACGGCGGCACGCTGATCAGCCGCGATGGCGGATCGCTCGCCTACACCAGCACGTCGCGCAACGGCACGGACCGCGACATCTGGCTGCTGGATACGAAGACCCGCAAGGCGCGCCCGCTGGTGACCGAAGGGGGAAGCTGGGGCGCATCCGACTTCTCGCCCGACGGCAAGCAACTACTCGTGGCGAAGTACATCTCGGCCAATGAAAGCTATCCGGGCGTCGTCGATGTCGCCAGTGGAAAACTCACATTCTTTCCGGTCGATGGCGGCAAGGCCGCGTTCGGCGATTTCAAATTCGCGCCGGACGGCAAGGCGGTCTATTTCGTTTCCGATGAGCCGCTGGATGGCAAGTCGGTTGAGTTCCGTACCTTGCGTTATCACCAACCCGGGACCAACGAATTCAAAGCGCTGACCGCGCAGATTCCGTGGGACGTCGATGGCTTCGAGATTGCCGACGACGGCCAGCATCTTGCGTACGTCACAAACGAGGACGGCATCGACAAGCTGCACGTGCTGTCGCTGCCGGGACACACCGAAGTCGCGTTGCCAGCGTTGCCGGTCGGCCTCATCGGCGGCCTCGACTTCTCGCCTGACGGCAAGCGCCTGGCGCTGAGCCTCAACACCGCGACCTCGCCCAGCGACGTGCACGTGCTCGACCTCGCGACGACCCGACTCACGCGCTGGACGCAGAGCGAATTCGGCGGGCTGGACACGAAAGCGTTCGTCGCGCCGACGCTGGTGCGGTTTCCGACCTTCGATCAAGTCGATGGCAAGCCTCGCACCATCCCGGCGTTCTATTACAAACCCGCCAAGGTTAAAGCCGGCAGCAAACTTCCGGTCATCATCAACATCCACGGCGGCCCGGAAGTCCAGGCCTTGCCGAGTTTCAGCCCCAACTCGCAGTTCCTCGCCAACGAACTTGGCGTCGCCGTGCTGGTGCCCAACGTGCGCGGCTCATCGGGTTACGGCAAGACCTACCTGACGCTCGACAACGCCGACAAACGCGAGGACT
>JALYOU010000262.1 GCA_030856725.1 Pseudomonadota bacterium | reverse complement strand
TGCTGCAGGCGCTGTCGTCGATGGCGTCGACATTGCCAGGACTGTACGTCACCGGCGAGGAATCGCTGGGACAAGTCGCCGGGCGCGCTGCGCGACTCGGTTTGCCGGTCGATGGCATCAACGCACTTGCGGAAACAGGTGTCGAACGCATCCTTGAACACGCCGTGGCGTTGCAGCCAAAGTTGATCGTGGCCGATTCGATCCAGACCCTGTGGACGGAGCAACTAACCGCCGCACCCGGTTCCGTTAGCCAGGTCCGCGAGAGCGCGGCGCGTCTGGTGCGTTATGCGAAGGAAACTGGCGCGGCCGTGTTCCTCGTCGGCCACGTCACCAAAGAAGGCGGCATCGCCGGCCCGCGCGTGCTGGAGCACATGGTGGATGCGGTGTTGTATTTCGAAGGCGACTCCGGCTCGCGCTTCCGCGTGCTGCGCGCGTTCAAGAACCGTTTCGGCGCGGTCAACGAGCTCGGTGTGTTCGCGATGGGCGACAAGGGCCTGCGTGAAGTCCCGAATCCTTCAGCGATCTTCCTGTCCGGCGGCGCCACGCCACAATCCGGCAGCTGCGTCATGGTCACGCGCGAGGGCACGCGGCCGTTGCTGGTGGAGGTGCAGGCCTTGGTGGACTCATCGCCATTGTCCAATCCACGCCGCGTCGTCGTTGGTCTCGAACAAAATCGCCTGGCGATGTTACTGGCGGTCTTGCATCGACATGGCGGGGTCGGCGTCAGCGACCAGGACGTGTTCGTGAATGTCGTCGGCGGCATTCGCGTGCAGGAAACCGCTGCCGATCTGCCGGTGTTGCTGGCGGTGTTGTCGTCGTTGCGCGACCAGCCGTTGCCTGAGAAGACCATCGCGTTCGGTGAAATCGGGTTGTCCGGCGAAATCCGTCCCGTACCGAATGGCGAGGAACGCCTGAAGGAAGCCGCCACGCACGGCTTCAAGCGCGCCATCGTGCCGAAGGCGAACGCGCCGAAAGGTGGAAGTTACAAAGGGCTGGAAGTGATCGCAGTGGAGCGATTGGCCGATGCATTGAGCGCCGCGGCGTAGGGCGGGCTCTGGCCCGCCGCTCGGCAGGTCATGACGAACAAACGCGTTGCGCCCATTGCCGCTCAGAAACTCATGAACAACCCGCCGTTCACCGGAATGTTCGCTCCGGTGATGAACCCCGCATCCTCGGCGCACAGAAACTCGACCGTGCGTGCGATTTCGCTGGGCTTGCCCAATCGTCCCACCGGAACGCTATCAAGGATCTTCGCGCGAATCTCTTCCGGCACCGCCATCACCAGCGCCGTTTCGCAATAACCCGGCGAGACCGAATTCACGGTGACGCCCTTGCGTGCTACTTCGCGCGCCAGCGCCATGGTGAAACCGTGCATGCCGGCCTTGGCCGCGGAATAGTTGGTCTGGCCGAATTGCCCGGTCTGCCCGTTGACCGAACTGATGTTGACCACGCGGCCAAAGCCGCGATCCAGCATCCCGCCCACCGCATGCCGGCACATGTTGAATACGCCGTCGAGGTTGACGTCGAGTACCGCATCCCATTGCACCTGGGCCATCTTGCGCAGCGTGCCGTCGCGGGTGATGCCCGCGGCATTGACGAGAATGTCGAGCGAACCGTGCTCGCGCACCACCTTCTGGACCAACGCGCCGCAGGCCTCGAAATCGGTCACGTTGATGGGCTCGAAGTGCACATCGTGGCCTGTGACCTGCTGCCTGAAGTCAGCGACCCGGCGGTCGTCCGATGCCAGGTCTGCGGCAATGACCGTGCTTCCGGCGCGGGCGAGGTTGAGGCAGATTTCGGTCCCAAGACCGCCAATGCCACCGGTCACGACGGCCACGCGTTTGTTCATGCTCGATCGATTCTCATGAAAAATCCGCGCAGGCGCGCGGATGGTGTGGGGTGTGTGCGAATGGGTTGGTTTGGATGCGTCAGCGAGTGCGGGGCTTGCCGGTTTCGCTTTCCGGCTTGCGGGATTCGGGACTGCGCGCGGCGCCAGTGATGTGGCTGGTCTGGAATTCCTTCCATAGCGCCAGATTGCGCTCGGTGAGCTGGTTCATCATCGTCCACGGCGTCTGTCCCAGCATGCTGCCCATTTGCTGGCGGAACTGGTTTTGCTGCTCGAGGAACGTCTGCATCGAGCGTTCGAGATAATTGCCCATGAACCCCTGCAGCGAGTCGCCGTAGAACCGGATGATCTGGCTCAGCAGCTGCGTCGACAGCATCGGCTCGCCGTCCTGCTCATGCTCGGCGATGATCTGCAACAGGACCTGCCGGGTGAGGTCTTCGCCGCTCTTGGCGTCGCGGACCTCGAAATCCTCGCCATCCACGAGCAGCTGTCGCACATCCTCGATCGTGATGTAACTGGAAATTTCGGTGTCATACAGACGGCGATTCGGATATTTCTTGATGACACGATGAGCCATGAAACTGTACCTGTCTCCCCCGAGAGTGATGAGCATGGCGCAGTGCAGCACGGGTTGCAACATTCGCTGTCAAGTGCCAGGCGTACTTGTCGGTACAGGATATTGACGCAGCGACGAGCTCAGCGCCGAAGCGTGATGCAGTTCGCGAAAGTCAGCGCGTCAACTGCGCCCTGTGCGTCTTGCTGAGCGATGCCAGCGCCTTGTGGTACGACCATTCGACCAGTTCGGTCAGATATGCGGCGGGCGCGCTGCGCACGTCGACGATCGTGACCCAGTGGTAGCGAGCCATGTACCGCGCGGGCTTGATGCCGGGGACATCGGTCAGCTCGATGAAGCGTTCGGGCGTCACCCGAAAGCTGAAGCGCCACTTCTCCGGATCGCTGGTCTTGAACCACGCGAAGTTCTTGTCGCCGACGGAATAGACCAGGACATTGCTTGGATGGCCGTGCAGGTGCGAAGTCGCCCCCGGCAGTTGATTGCAGAATTGTTTGAGCTGCTTTGTGTCCATGAATTCAACCCAGACTGTAGCTGTCTCGCTTCTGCAGAAACGTTACCCACGTAACACCTGAATTAGTTCGAGCAGCGACGCGGCTTCGTCTTGAATGAATTGTCAGGACGCGCTCGCTGACTGACGCGGCCAACACCATGCGTACCAAACCACAAGAAGAGTGAGAACGATCTCAAGCTTCGCGAACAGCATGTAGAACACCCATGCGCCGTTGACTAGAATTAAAAGCATGATCGCGGCGTAGAAGAGGCCGGCACCTACGTTGAGCCAACGACTGAGTGCAGCCGGCAGGATGATGGAGAAAACGATCATAAGGCTTGGAACTGCCATTAGAACGGCAGTACCGACAAGCATTCCTTGTGTCACTGCACCTAACGCCATCTGTCCATTGAGCATGTCTTGCAGCTTGTCGGGTACGTACAACTCAAAGTAGTCCCCGTACACGTAGCAAAACATCACGCTCGTCCATAGCGCGGCGAGCTTGTATCTCACAGGAACAAATGTGTCCTCCAATGCTGTGGATGCCATATCAGTTCCCTTGATGATTGTGCGCCGCCCAAGGCCTACTCGCCGACCACGTGCTGGGCCGGCGGAGAAATTCGCTCCGTGTGTTTGAATGACTTCGCCGTACAACTCCAGCCCTTAACCTACCACCCCATGTACTGCCCGCCATTCGCCGAAAGATTCGCGCCGGTGATCCAGCCTGCTTCATCGGGAATAAAAAACGACACCGCATACGCGATCTCTTCGGGACTACCAAGACGGCCTGTGGGGATCTGCGCGACGATCTTGTTGCGCACTTCTTCCGGTACGGCCATCACCATGTCGGTGCCGATGTAGCCGGGCGAGACGGTGTTGACGGTGATGCCGAATTTCGCATTCTCCTGCGCAAGTGAAATGGTGAAACCGTGCATGCCGGCTTTCGCGGCGGCGTAGTTGGCCTGGCCGTACTGGCCTTTCTGGCCGTTGATCGAGCTGATCTGGATCACGCGGCCCCATTTGCGTTCGCGCATGCCTTCGATCACCGGGCGGGTGACGTTGAAGACGGAGTTGAGGTTGGTGTTGATGACCTCGGTCCACTGATGCGACGACATCTTGTGGAACGTGGTGTCGCGGGTGATGCCGGCATTGTTGATGAGGATGTCGACCGGGCCGAGCTGGCGTTCAACTTCGCGCACCATGGCCTCGGCTTCCTCGGCGGTGGAGACGTCGCCCTTGGCGAGCGCGATGTCGTAACCGGCCTGCTTCATCTGCGCCTGCCACGCGCGCGCTTTTTCCTCGTTGCGGTAGTTGGTGGCGACGCGATGGCCGTTGTCGGCCATGCGCTTGACGATGGCGCTGCCGATGCCACCGGTGCCGCCGGTCACGAGTGCAACACGAGAAGTCTGCGCGGATGCGGTCATGGTGTTCTTCCTTTCGGCCGTCGAGGATGCGGCGCTCGTTTCAATTCTAATGCAGCCGTGGTTTCGAGCGTGTTGTGCAGTGCGGCGAAGTCGATGTCGTGACGGGGAACGGATGACAACTCGAACGCAGCGATTGCGGCTTGCAGCAGCGCTTCGCGATCATGGATTGCTCGCAGCGCCGAAGCGCGCTGTCCCAATGCGGCCCAGGCCATGCGCAATGTAGGTAGTGGATCGCCTGCATCGATGGCGCTGGCGTCCTGCGATTTGCCCAATTTGTTTCCATGCGCATCCTTGATCAAGGGCAGATGCGCGTACTGCGGCGTTGGCAGGCCGAGACTTCGTTGCAGCAGGATCTGCCGCGGCGTGGAATCAAGCAGATCCGCGCCGCGCACGATGTCGGTGATGCCCTGGGCCGCGTCATCGACCACGACGGCGAGTTGGTACGCCCACAAGCCGTCGGCGCGGCGCAGCACGAAATCGCCGACCTCCCGAGCCAGGTCCTGTTGCTGATGGCCGCGGATGGCGTCGTCGAATGCGATCAAGCAGTCGTCGGGCACGCGCAGGCGGACGGCGGGATCCAGGCGTGTTGTCGCAGTCGCAACACAGGACCGATGGATGCCGTGCGTCTCGGCCAGGTCGCTGCGGCTGCAGTGACAAGCGAAGGCGTCGCCGCTGGCAAGCAGGCCATCGAGCGCGGTCCGATAGAGATCGCTGCGATCGCGTTGCCGCAGCACGGGTTCATCCGGTTGCAGGCCGAACGCATCCAGTGTGGCGAGTTGACGCGCCGTCGCACCCGCGATTTCGCGAGGAGGGTCGATGTCCTCGACACGGATCAGCCATTTTCCGCTTGCATGCCTAGCCAGCAGCCAACTGCAAAATGCCGCGACCAGTGAACCGGCATGCAGTGGCCCGGTGGGAGAGGGCGCGAAGCGGCCGCGGTAGAGGCGCGGCTCCTGATGGAGCGCCATGGGTATGGATTCAGACGGATGCGATTGCGGAGTTCGAATGCCAGCCCCGTTATTCGAACTCGTAATTCATCTCAGGCCCGGGTCCCGCCAGGAAGTTGCCCTGCACGTAGTCCACGCCGCTGGTGAACAGGTTGCTCATGCTGGAGGCGTCCTCGACAAATTCGGCGATGGTATGGATGTCGCGTGCCTTCGCCTTTTCCGCGAGTTCTCGGATGCGTTTCTGGTTCTCTGGCGTCTTCGACAGTTCCTGCACGAAGGTGCGGTCGATCTTGATGAAGGATGGCTCGAAATGAGACAGCAACTGCATCGAATTCAGGCCTGACCCGAACTGCTCCAGTCCCACGCGGCATCCAAGCGCGATCACGGCCTCGCGGAAGCGCTGCGCATCGCGAAGATGGGTGAAGACTTTGGATTCGGTCAGTTGCAGGACCAGCGACTCGGGGGCCGCGCCGTGTTCGATCAACTGGCTCGCGATGTGTTTGGACAGCTTGTCGTCAGCGAACGAGGCCTGCGAGACTTTCACCAGCAGCTGCGTGGGATGGCCAGCGCGCGCGCGCGCGGCGATGACCCGGATGGCTTCCCCGGCGACCCACCGGTCGATCTCGTCCATCAGGCCGTGTTCCTCGGCGATGGGCAGGAACGCCAACGGCGGGATGAGCTCGCCATTCACGCCGTCCAGGCGCAGGTAGGCCTCGTACATCGCGCCGCCTTCGCCATGCAGGCTGACCACCGGCTGGTAATGCAGCAGGAACATGTTCCTGTCCAGCGCGTCGCGGATGCGCACGATCCAGGCGTTGATGCGTTCTTCCTCGGCGCGGTCCACCGCGCCCGGATCGAAGATCTCGACACGGTTGCCGCCGACGGCGATCGACGACTTGAGCGCGTGGCTGGCCTTGGACAGCACCTGCGGCACGCTGGCGATGCGTTCGCTGATCTGCACGCCACCGATGCTGATGGTCACGCCCAGCGCCCGTTCACCGGTCTCGATCAAGTCCTGCGACATGGCAGCGCGAATCTGCTCGGCGAGTTGCGCGGTGCGCGCGTGGTCGCTGTTGCGCGCCAGCACGGCGAAGCTGTGCTCGCCGAAGCGCGCGGCCTCGTCGGTGTCGCGCAGGAGCGGGCGGATGCGGTCGGCCAGCGCCACGGCCAGGGCGTCGGCGGAATCCAGGCCGATGTCCTGCAGCAGTTGCAGGTGGTGGTCGGGCTCGATCAGCAGCAGGCCATGGTTGGCG
>JALYOU010000254.1 GCA_030856725.1 Pseudomonadota bacterium | reverse complement strand
ATTCGGCGCTGGTCTATCGTGGACTCGACATCGGCGCGGCCAAGCCCGACGCGGCATTGCAGGCACGGGTGCCGCACCATCTGATTGATCTGCGCGAGCCGTGGCAGCGCTATTCGGCGGCGGAATTCGCGACCGATGCAAAGCGCGCCATCGACGACATCCTCGCGCGCGCCAAGCTGCCCGTGCTGGCCGGCGGCACCAGCCTGTATTTCCACGCACTCCTCAACGGCCTCTCGGCGATGCCCGACGCCGATCCTGCAATGCGCGCACGGATCACGGCGGAAGCCGGCATCGCGGGATGGCCCGCCCTGCATGCGGAACTGGCGACAGTCGATCCCGTCGCCGCCGCAAAAATCCATGCCACCGATCCGCAACGCATTCAGCGCGCGCTCGAGGTGTATCGCCTCACCGGCAAGCCGATCAGTGCATGGCAACGCGAACAACCGCAGCGCCGATTGCCACTGCGGGTGTTGAAGCTGGTCCTCGCGCCGCGCGATCGCGCCGTGCTGCACGCACGCATCGCGCAGCGCTTCGACGCGATGCTGGACCAGGGTTTCATGGGGGAAGTCGAGCATCTCCGCAAGAACCCGGAACTGCAGAACATCGCAGAGCCGCTTGACCTTCCCGCACTGCGCGCGGTCGGCTACCGGCAGGCGTGGGAATACATGGATGACGATCCGCATATGTTGAACCCGTCGAAGCGATCCGAATTCCGCGATCGCGCCATCTTCGCCACACGCCAACTCGCCAAGCGCCAGCTGACCTGGCTGCGCAGCGACCTCGATGCGCGCTGGTTCGATCCGCTGCACGACGCGTCCGAACTGGAGGCTTCCCTGTCGTTGTTCCTGAACGGTACGGCGGTTGCAGACCGGGCGCGGGGGTTGCGCTAACATCCGGGCGTCGCCGGCATCGGGACCCTTCGGCAGCTCAGGGGTGAGCGTTTGCGAAGGCACGGATCCACAGAACAACAATAAAAACTTGCTGGGGAAAGCAGTCATGTCCAAGGGACAATCTTTGCAGGATCCATTCCTGAACGCGTTACGGCGCGAGCGTGTGCCGGTGTCGGTGTATCTGGTCAACGGCATCAAGTTGCAGGGCACCGTCGAATCCTTCGATCAGTTCGTCGTGCTGTTGCGCAATACCGTGAGCCAGATGGTCTACAAGCACGCGATTTCGACGGTGGTGCCGGCGCGCAACGTGCGCGTGGGCCCGGGCGGTGGTTATGTGCAGCCGGGCGAAGGCGGCAGCGACAGTGGTGAGGAAGGCGACGACGAGTCCGAGTGAGCGATGTGCGACGGGCTTGCGTTCACCCGCATCCGGCACTATCTCGTCGGTATGAATCTGTCATCCAGTCACGCCAGCAACTATTTTAGAGCCCGCGCCCTTGTTTGAGCGATCGAAAAAGGGCGAGCACGCGCTGCTGATCCAGCCCCACGCCGGCGGTCCGCCGGACGAAGGCGCGCAGGAGGAATTCACCGATCTCGCGCGCTCCGCCGGCGCCAGCATCGCAGCCGTGCTGACCGCGCGCATCGACCGGCCGAATCCGGCCACCCTGCTGGGCAGTGGCAAGGTCGAAGAAATCAAAGCGGCGGCCGATGCCAGCGGCGCCGACCTGATCCTCGTGAATCATCCGCTGACGCCGGTGCAGGAACGCAACCTCGAAAAAATCCTGGAACGCCGCGTGGTCGATCGCACCGGCCTGATCCTCGACATCTTTTCGCAGCGCGCGCGCAGTTCCGAAGGCAAGCTGCAGGTTGAACTTGCGCAACTCAAGCACATGTCCACGCGCCTGATCCGTGGCTGGACCCACCTGGAGCGCCAGCGCGGTGGTTCGATCGGATTGCGCGGGCCCGGTGAAACCCAGCTCGAGACCGATCGCCGCCTGTTGCAGAAGCGCCTCGATCAATTGCAGAAGCGCCTGGACAAAGTCCAGGTGCAGCACACGCAAATGCGCCGTTCGCGCGTCCGCAGCGAACTGCCGCGCATCGCGCTGGTCGGCTACACCAACGCTGGAAAATCGACCCTGTTCAATGCGCTGACAGGCGCAAGTGCGTATGCGGCCGATCAATTGTTCGCCACGCTCGACCCCACGGTCAGGCGCGTCGAGTTGCCGGCCGGCAACGCATTGCTCGCCGACACGGTGGGCTTCGTCCGCGACCTTCCCCACGAACTTGTCGCGGCGTTCCGCTCCACGTTGTCGGAAGCGCGCGAAGCGGATCTGCTGCTGCATGTCATCGACGCCGCCGACCCGTTGCGCGAAGAGCGCATCGCGCAGGTTGACGCGGTGCTCACCGAAATCGGCGCGGGCGAGATTCCGCAGCTGCTTGTGTACAACAAGATCGATCGCGTCATGGTGCGCGACTCTGCCGTGTCGGATGACAGCGCAGGCATCGCGATGTCGCCACGCCACGACCAACCCAACGAAGGCCGGCAACGCGTCTGGATGTCCGCACGCGATGGCACCGGTATCGATCTGTTGCGCGATGCGCTGGGACAGACCGTCGGGCTGCGCCGCGTGACCGGCGAACTACGCCTGCCCACCGACGCATCGCGCCTGCGCGCGAAGTTGCATGATCTGGATGCGATCCGCGCCGAAGCGCACGACGAGCACGGCTGGACGCTGACGGTGGATCTGGCGCAGACGGATGCCGAGCGGCTGGCTTCCACGCAGGAAGGAAAACCGTTGAGCCAGCTCTTGTCAGCTTGACGCGGTTCCAGCTCGATGCATTGGGAGCCGCCGCCGCGACGGCTCGAGCCTGGAGGCCACAGGCACGCATCCATTGCTTGAGGCATCCCCCACCCCCACCTAGAATGCTGATGCAGCTGCCGCATTCAGGCCTGCACTTCCCATCACCTTGGAGCAGGCATGGCCTGGAACATTCCCGGTAGCAGCGGGTCCGGCAACAATGGCCGCAATCCGCGCCGAACCGGCAACAACAGCGGCGGTGTCGGCGAGGTGCTCGACCGGCTGCGTGGCCTGTTTGGCGGTGGCGGCAATAACACCCTGCGCTGGGTCGGCATCGGCTTGGCGTTGTGGCTGGTGTTCAACTGCTTCGTGCTGGTGACCGAGCAGCAGCGCGGCGTCGTGCTGCGCTTCGGCCAGTTCGCGCGCACGCTGCAGCCCGGCCCGCACCTGAAATTTCCGTGGCCGATCGAGCGCGTCTACAAGGTCGCCGCCACGCAGATCAAGACCTTCAGCGAGAACGTCCCGGTGCTGACCAGCGACGAGAACATCGTGCAGGTCGAGATCAACGTGCAGTACCGCGTCAGTGACCCGAAGCTGTACCTGTTCGGCACCCGCGATGGCGACCAGATGCTGCAGCAGGCCGCGTTGAGCACCGTGCGCGAACAGGTTGGTCGTTCCAGCCTCGACACCGTGCTCGGTGCGCGCAATGCGCTGGCGGTATCGGCGCGCGTACAGCTGCAGAAGTCGCTGGATGCGTATCGCACGGGGCTGGTCGTGACCGAACTCAACCTGCCCAATGCACGTCCCCCGGAAGAAGTGAAGCCGGCGTTCGATGACGTCAACAGCGCGCAGCAGGACAAGGACCGCGTGACCAGCGAAGCGCAGGCCTACGCGGCGAAGATCGTGCCGGAAGCGCGCGGTCGCGCCGCGCAGATTCGCACCGGCGCCGAAGGCTACAAATCCGCATCAGTGGCACGCGCGACGGGTGATGCCACGCGTTTCTCGCTGCTGCTCAATCAATATCAGGCCGCACCCGAAGTCACGCGCAAGCGCCTGTGGCTGGAAACGGTGCAGGAAGTGCTGGCCGAAAACCGCAAGGTCGTTGGAGGCGACGGTCGTCAACTGATCTACGTGCCGATGGCCGGGCAGGGTGCATCCGCGGCACAACCGGCGATGTCGCCGGTGCCTGCGATCGAAGCGATCCTTCCGCCTGATACAACCAACAGCGGTGCATCGCGTCCGCAACGCAGCGAACGGCCCACTGGTCGTGAAGAGGTGACACGATGAATTTCTCCATGCGGATCGCCGCCGCTGTCGCCGTGCTGATGGCGCTGCTCGGCTCGGTGTACGTGGTCAATGAAGGCCAGACCGCGATCGTGCTGAACCTCGGCCGCGTCGTGCGCTGGGATGTCAAACCCGGCCTGCATTTCAAGCTTCCGCTGGTCGAGACCGCACGCGTGTTCGATCGCCGCCTGCAGGTACTCGACGCCGAACCCGAGCGTTACCTCACCTCCGAACGCAAGGACGTGAGCGTCGATTTCTTCGCGGTTGGACAGATCGAGGACGTGCGCGCCTTCTACCGCGCCACCGGCGGTGACGAGGAGATCGCGATCGCGCGGCTGGCGCCGATCATCAAGGATTCCCTGCGCAACGAGATCAATGCCCGCACGCTGAAGGAAGTCGTCTCCGGCGATCGTTCCGCGGTCATCGGCAAGCAGTTCGCCGGCATCAACGCCGGCGCAAAAACCATCGGCGTGCGCATCGTCGACCTGCGCATCAAGCAGATCGACCTGCCGACCGACAGCGAAGTCATCCAGGACGTGTACCGGCGCATGCGCGCGCAACGCCAGCAGGTCGCGAGCAAGCTGCGCGCCGAAGGCGAGGAGCAGGCGCAGACCATCCGCGCGCAGGCCGACCGCGAACAGGTGGTGATCGTCGCCGAAGCCGAACGCGACGCGCAGAAACTGCGCGGCGAAGGCGACGCGGAATCCGCGCGCCTGTACGCCGCCGCGGCGCAGGGCGACCCGGGCTTCTACGCGTTCCACCGCAGCCTGGAGGCGTACCGCAGGGCCTTCGCCGATGGCAACGCGGTGATGGTCCTCGAGCGCAACGATCCCTTCCTGCAATACCTGCGCGACGACCGCTGATTTGATGACGGAACTGCTGTCGGCACTGGCGCTGGTCGCGATCCTCGAAGGCCTGATGCTGCTGGTGATGCCCGGCGGCTGGAAACGCGCCGCCGCGCAGTTGCTGGCGATGCCCGACCGCAGGCTGAGCATGATTGGCGGCATCGTCTGCATCGCGGGGTTGCTGTCGCTGTATCTGGTTCGGG
>JALYOU010000250.1 GCA_030856725.1 Pseudomonadota bacterium | reverse complement strand
CGCACCAATCGCCGCCGCCGATCCGCCACCCATGCCGTTGTACAGCGCCACCATCTGCGGCATGTCGGTGATCGCGACTTTCTTGCCGGAAATCCATGCGGCCGCGGTGCCGATGACGAGCGCACTCCCGATCAGCGAAAGGTAGAGCAGCCCCGGCAACAGCAACGTCGCGAAGGTCGCGATCAACATGCCCGCTCCGGCCCACTGAATACCCGACCGTGCCGTCTTCGGCGATGCCATGCGTTGCAGTCCGAGCAGAAACAAGGTCGCGGCGACGAAATAACTGGCCTTCACCAACAGTGGCAACCAGTTCATACCTTGGGCTCCTTGCTTGCGTCGGGTTTCTTCGACGACTTGAACATCTCCAGCATCCGCTCCGTCACCACGTAACCGCCGGCGGCGTTGCCCGCGCCCAGCAGTACTGCGACAAAACCGATGACTTTTTCCAGCGTGGTGTCGGCATGGCCCAGCACTACCATCGCGCCGATGAGCACGATGCCGTGGATGAAGTTGCTGCCCGACATCAACGGCGTGTGCAGGATCACCGGCACGCGCGAAATGATGACGTGGCCGGCGATGGCCGCCAGCATGAAAATGTACAGCGCCACGAACCCGTCACTCATTACCACTCCTTATGAAGACCCCGCCGGCATCATAACCGTCCATGAATCTGGTGGCGTCCGTGTCAACCATGGTGTCCGGCAGGCGTTTGCAGATGTGCAGGCCGGCACACCTCCGACCCGATCCAAGGACATTCGATGAGGAGAAGACCCTTCAAACCCATGCTGCTGGCCTTTCCACTGTTGCTGCTTGCGGGGATCGCAATCGGCGGCGATCGCGGTGATCGCGTGGAGCTCCGGTTCGACAATCGCGGTGATCGCATCGACAACGCCTCGATTCGCCGCGGCGAACACTTCGACCGTCGCTGTGACCGCAGGCATTAAGCTGGCACGGTGAACTTCGATGCCGGCCCGGAACCTGTCGCATCCTCTGCTGCCCCCGCATCGACGCTCGATGCGTTCCTGGCCGGTATCGGCACGCGCGCATTCCGCTTCGCCGAACTGGGATTGCGCAGCCGCGACGACGCGCTCGATGCCGTGCAGGACGCGATGATGAAGATGCTGGCGTATCGCGATCGGCCGGTGACGGAATGGACGCCGTTGTTCTGGAGCATCCTGCGCAGCCGCATCGTCGACACGCAGCGGCGAAGGACGTTTCGTTTACGGTGGTCCTTCGACGGGCCCAGGACGAGCGCGGATGACGGCGAAAACGCCATCGATTGGGCCGTGGACGATGGCCCGGATCCTGCAAGGACGCACGATGGCCGCGAGGCTTACGGCAGGTTCGCCGCGGCGCTACGGACACTGCCGCGACGCCAGCGCGAAGCGTTTTCGCTGCGGGTGCTGGAAGAACTCGATGTCGCCGACACCGCGCGCGCCATGGGCTGCAGCGAAGGCTCGGTCAAGACCCACCTCTCACGCGCACGCGATGCGCTGCAAAAACAACTGGAAGACTGGCGATGAGCAACATTCAAGACGAAAACAGCAGCATCGACGGCAGCCATGACAGTTACGATCGGGCGATGCGCGAACGTTACCTGCACGCGGCGCAGCACGTTTCATCGTCAACGCGAGCACGATTGGGTGCCGACCGACATGCGGCTGCGCGCGGCGATCGCCTTCCGGTGCGCGGGTGGCCGATGGGCGTGGTGTTCGGCGGCCTTGCGGCAGCGGTGTTCACGGTCACGTTCGGGCTGAATTTCAACGCGGGAGAGCTGCTGGATGAAGGTCCCGCAGGTGCTGGCGACATGATTGCAACTGTCGATAACGCCCCCGGCATCACCGCGCTCGACCATGACCCCGATTTCTACGCCTGGTTGGCATCTCCCGATGCGCAGCTCATGGCGATGGAGTGACTGCAATGAAACTTCTCCACCTCCTGATAACGATGTGCCTGCTGGCATGCACGCCCTCTATCGCCCAGGCACAAACCGCTTCTTCCCGCCCACTGCCCGCATGGGAACAGCTCTCGCAGGCGCAGCGCGATGAACTGACCGCTCCGATCCGCGAACGCTGGAACCGCGCACCGACCGAACGCGCCCGCATGCTGGAGCGCGCCAGGCGCTGGCATGCCATGCCGCCCGAACAGCGCGCACGCGCCCACCACGGCATGCAACGCTTCGAACGCATGGATTCGGATAAGCGCAAACATGCACACGCGATGTTCGAGACGATGCGCAACCTGCCGGAAGCCGAACGCCGCGCGCTGCGCGAGCGACTGAAGAAGATGACGCCGGAGGAGCGCAGGGCGTGGATGCGGGAAAACCATCCTTCCAGCAAGTAGTGCTTAGTCCAAATGGCTACGATCTCGGTTTTCGGCTCGAGCAATACGATCTGAACGGAAGTGCCCTCATCCGCCCGCGGTTGCTAGCGCGATCTGAAAGACTACGAGGGCACCTTCTGCCGATGGGAGAGGAAACAGCAACGGCTCCTCACTGCCTTTCTCTTTCGGCAAGAAAATGCCCGGTATCTACACAGACCCGAAGGGCGGCGCACAGGACGTGCGCCGTTTTCCGACCGAGGCATGGATGCCGAGTCGGAAAATAGCCGCTGAACCTCAAAGCGCAGGCTGTGGACTTTGCCAAGAAGGCATTTCTTTGGTGACTTTCTTTGTGCCAGCAAAGAAAGTTACCCGCCGAAAGGCGGAAGTCTTTGACTTTTCGTAACGAGCACCAGATCCGACGCAATTCCTCCCTACAGTCGAAGGGAGCAATGCCCCGAACTCACATGCACCCGGTCCACTTTCTGAAACCCCAAGCGCACTTCGCTGGGCTGGTACGGCATTGGCCGTTCTTGGTTTGAGCAAAATATCTCGTCACAATCCGCGAACAGCCAGCAAGCGGGTCTAGCCGGCGCGCGGCGGCGCGTTCGGATCTGTCGCGACTGTAGGTTCGTCGCGGCTCGGCCAGACCGTCTTAGCCAGCAACTCATCGTTCCAATCAAACACCATCGCCCCATCCTTGACGAACAACGAGACGAAATTGAACACGTTGCGCGCATACATTTCGCTGGCATGCATCGCGCCACTGCTGGCGAGATTGAGCGGGCCGGCGATGGTCACGCCTTCGACATCGATGGTGCTGCCCGGCTGGGTGAGTTCGCAGTTGCCACCGGTTTCCGCGGCAAGATCGACGATCACGCTGCCCGGCTTCATGCCCGATACCATCGCCGCGCTGACGATCTTCGGCGCCGGACGACCCGGCACCGCCGCGGTGCAGACGATGACGTCGATGTTGCGGATGTGTTCGCCGAGCCGGCGCTGCTGTTCGGCGCGTTCCTCGTCGGTGAGCTGGCGTGCATAGCCGCCCTCGCCCGCCGCGCTGACGCCAAGGTCGACGAACTTGCCGCCGAGCGATTCAATCTGCTCGCGCACTTCCGGACGCACGTCGAAACCTTCGACCTGCGCGCCCAATCGCTTTGCAGTCGCCACCGCCTGTAATCCCGCGACGCCCGCGCCGATGATCAGCACTTTCGATGGCCGGATGGTGCCTGCGGCGGTCGTGAGCATCGGGAAGAAACGCGGTGCGAGTTGCGCGGCGATCAGCACGGCCTTGTAGCCGGCCATGCCGGCCTGCGAACTCAGCACGTCCATCGCCTGCGCGCGCGTGGTGCGCGGCAGTTTTTCCAGCGGGAAAGCGACGATGCCGTTGGATTGCAATGCGTTCGCGCGCACTTCATCGGCTTGCGGCTGCAGACTGCCAACCAGCGCCGCGCCGTGCTTCATCATCGCGATGCGCGCCGTGTCCGGGGCCTGCACGCACAGCACGAGGTCGGCATCGCCGAGCGCCGCCGCGGCATCTTCCACCACGCTTGCGCCGGCATCGGCATAGGCCTGGTCGGAAAAATGCGCGCCCAACCCGAGTCCGCGTTCGACCCGCACGCTCGCGCCCGCTGCGATCAGTTTCTTGCAGGTTTCAGGAACGATCGCGACGCGACGTTCGCCATCGGCGGTTTCCCGCGCGATTCCAATGTTGACCGTCATCCTCGACTCCACTTGTTGTGCGGAGTCATCGTACCTGCAGCACGGGTCATGCACACGAGTGCTCCAGCAGGAGCGGCCTCAGTCGCGAGATTTCGTACCCAGCATGCGGGAGCTGGCGGCTGATGCCGCTCCTACGAAAATCTGGAGCCGAGCAAGTGAATTTAGGGTGGGCACGTTTTCTGTGCCCACCACCCCCGGAATGGATCGAAAGCCAGTGGCCAGAAAAGCGTGCCCACCCTACGCGGTGACGTTACGCCGCGTGTTGCAGGTGCTTCCAGACCTGTTTCATCGCACCTTCGAACGGCGCATCCGGCAAACCCACGATCAGGCGTCCCTGCTGCGCCAGCAATGCCAGCTGGTCGGCGGTGGCGACCAGCTCGCGCATGCCGCGGCGGTTGACGATAAGGAAGCGCGATGTCAGCGGGCTGATCCAGGCGATCTTCAGCACACGCTCGAAGCCGTCGTCGTCGATCAGGCGTACCCAGTCGCCTTGCGACAAGCGGCGCATTGCCGCGAGGGCATCGGGATTGGCCTGGCGGCCGGCGGTGTTGGCCAGCCGCAACATGCTGGACTCGGCCTCGCTTGCTTCGAAGGGTTCAATGCGCGTCACCGGCATCAGCGAGCGCGGCACATCCGGCCATGCCAGCGCACGCACCAGCCGCGCAATGGATTCATCCGCGGCCCTGGCTTCCAGTCCGGAACTGGCCAGA
>JALYOU010000237.1 GCA_030856725.1 Pseudomonadota bacterium | reverse complement strand
CCGCCGGCTCCAGCAGCGGAATGCGCTTGCGTTCGAGATGACGCTTGGCGACCGAATACGCCACCTGTCCGATCCACGAACTCAATTTGCTCTCATATCGGTATTGATGCAGCGACTGGTGCACGCGCAGGAACGTCTCCTGGCACAACTCGCGGGTGTCGTCCGGATGCCGGACCATGCGCTGGATGATGTGCCAGCACAGGCCCTGGTAGTCGCGCACCAGCCGTTCGAACGCGCCCGGCGCTTGGCCGAGCACGGCGGTCACCAGAGTGCGATCGTCCTGCGTCATGCCGACAGGGATACGCCCGTGGCACCAACGGTTGCAAGCGGCGCGCTGCAACCGCTGGCGGGATCGCCGTATCCACTGTTCCGTAAGCCCCATCCCTCCCATCGAGACCGCCGCCGTGAATTTCGAACTGCTCATCCCGATCACTCTTTTTCTTTCCATCGCCTATGCCATCAAGGTCGTGGTCGATGCTCGCGTGCGCCGGCAGATGGTCGACTCCAACGGCTCGCAGGAGCTGGTGCGCTCAATGCTGGAAGGCGACGAAGTCCGCCGCCGCCGTGCCTCGCTGCGCTGGGGCGTCGTGCTGCTGTCCATGGCGCTGGGCTTCGTCCTGATCGAAGCCTTCGGCTGGACCGAGATCACCCCCGGCGTGATCGCCGTGCTGCTCGGCGCCACCGGGCTCGGCAATTTGGCGTACTACATGGTCAGTCGCCGTCTGACCTGAGCGGTGCGCAAGAAAAAAACGCCGCCCGGCGAGGGCGGCGTTTTTCTTGGCAACGCGATCTACGATTGGGTATGACTCAGCCCCGCGTAGGTGGGCCTTGGCCCACCATCGGCATGCCGGACCGAAGAACGGTGGGCCGGGGCCCACCCTAGGTTTTCAAACTCGCGGTATCGATGACGAAGCGGTACTTCACGTCGCCTCGGATCATGCGCTCGTAGGCCTCGTTGATCTGCGCGATGTCGATGCGTTCAATGTCCGAGGCGATGCCGTGCGCGGCGCAGTAGTCAAGCATCTCCTGCGTTTCGGCGATGCCGCCGATCAGCGATCCGGCGAGCTTGCGGCGTCGCATGATCAGCGCGCCCGCGGCCACGGGTGCGGGCTGGTCGGGAATGCCGACCACTACCATGGTGCCGTCCACTTTCAGCAATGACAGGTAAGCGTTGTAATCGTGCGGCGCCGACACCGTGTCGAGGATCATGTCGAAGCTGCCGGCCAGCGCCTTGAATGTTCCGGCATCGCGCGTTGATTCAAGCGCCTGCGCGCCGAGCGCGATCGCATCGTCGCGCTTGCTTTCCGACGTGCTGAGCACCGTGACCTTCGCACCCATCGCCACGCCGAACTTCACTGCCATGTGGCCGAGTCCGCCCAGGCCCACCACCGCCAGCGCATCGCCGGCCTTCAGGCCGTAATGCTTCAGCGGCGAAAACGTGGTGATGCCGGCGCAAAGCAGTGGCGCGGCGCGGTCCAGGTCGATGCCATCGGGAATGCGCAGCACGTAATCCTGGTCCACGGTGATGCGCGTAGAGTAGCCGCCGTAGGTCGGCGCGCCGGTGTCGCGTTCGCGCGCGTTGTAGGTCGCGGTCATGCCCTTGTCGCAGTACTGCTCCTCGCCCGCCCTGCACTGCGGACAAGCGCGGCACGAATCGACGAAACAACCCACGCCGACCGACTCGCCCACCTTGAAGCCGCTGACCCCGTCGCCGACATTCGCCACGCGGCCGACGATTTCGTGGCCGGGCACCATCGGGAAGATTCCGTTGCCGCCCCACTCGTCCCGTACCTGGTGGATGTCGCTGTGGCAGACGCCGCAGTAGAGGATGTCGATCAGTACTTCGTTGGCGCGTGGTTCGCGGCGATCGATGGTGAAAGGTGCCAATGGCGATGCGCCGTCGGCGGCGGCATAGGCAGGGGTTCGCAACATGACGTGTTCCTCGTCCGGGATGGCTGGACCGACACGGTAACAGCGCGGCATGGCCTGGATGACGACTCCTCCGCAACGCTGCGTCGTGCTGCAAGATCGAGGCGTTTTCATTCCCCGACAACATCGCCTCCAGCAAGATCGACGCATCCCTCTGCACAGGAGCACGATATGCGGGCACTCTTCATCGGCGGCGCCGTCGACAACAGCGAACTGGATCTGGACGGCGCCGAGCCACCAGCGCACTACCCCGAGAATACCGGCGGCGGCCGTCCGCGCTACCGCCTGCAGCAGGTGGGACGACGCGACGGAAGCGTCGCCTACGCGGTCTACGCCGCGCCGGATCTGGCCGATACCGAGGTGCAGCGCGTGGTCGATGAGCGTGACTACGCGCGCCGTTTCGATGCCAGCCCCGAGCCGATCGGCTAACCTGCGCGGCCCGGTCTTACCGAAAAGCAGGACACGCCATGCCGTCCTTCGACATCGTCTCCGAAGTCGACACCCACGAACTCACCAATGCGGTTGACCAGGCCAACCGCGAGCTCACCACTCGCTTCGATTTCAAGGGCGTGGAAGCCTCGTTCGCGCGCGACGAAAACGTGATCACGCAATCGGCGCCGAGCGATTTCCAGGTGCAACAGATGGCCGACATCCTGCGCGCGCGGCTGGTGGCGCGGAAGATCGATGCGCGCTGCCTGGAGTTCGGCGACATGGACACCAACCTCGCCGGCGCCAAGCAGAAGGTCACGGTAAAACAGGGCATCGAGCGCGACCTGGCGAAGAAGATCGTGACCACGATCAAGGACGCCAAGCTGAAGGTCGAGGCGCAGATCAATGGCGACAAATTGCGCGTGAGCAGCAAGAAGCGCGACGACCTGCAGGCGGCGATGCAGCTGTTGCGCGCGGCGGAATTCGAGTTGCCGCTGCAGTTCGAGAATTTTCGGGATTGACACGCGCAGGGTGGGCCTTGGCCCGCCATCCCCATGCATCAACACCAAAGCGGTGGGCCGGGCCCACCTACGCAGTCCAGTCCCGTGTGTGTGGCGAGTTTGAAGCGGAACATTGACGTGGCGAATCGAAATGCCTGACGACCCCATCGCAGCAACGCAGTGCTGGCTGCAACGTGCCGTCATCAACCTCAATCTCTGCCCCTTCGCCAAGGCAGTCGTCGCCAAGCAACAAGTACGTTTCGTGCTGAGCGAGGCGACCAC
>JALYOU010000218.1 GCA_030856725.1 Pseudomonadota bacterium | reverse complement strand
CGGGCATGCCACGCGATTCCACGGCAGGGTGGCGGCGCAAGGGCCGCAGATGTCGCACGGCTCAGTTGCCGGCATCTCGCAAAGCAGGCAACGCGCGGGCCACAGCCACCGGCCGATTGCCTGTGCGAACGCGCCCGCACCGGCGTCAACTTCATAAGGGTTCATTCGGTTGACACGCCGGGGACGGGTTTTCAGACTGCAGGACTCCCCCTGCGGTGTCGCTAGGAAAATTCCCATGTCTGCTGTCAGCCAACTTCCCACGCACACCGAACCTGTCGAAATCCGTCACGACTGGACCCGCGCCGAGGTCGAGGTACTGTTCGACCTGCCTTTCACCGAACTGCTGCATCGCGCCGGCACTGCCCACCGCCGCCATTTCGATCCGGCCGAGGTCCAGATCAGCACCTTGCTGTCGGTCAAGACTGGCGGCTGTCCCGAAGATTGCGGCTATTGCCCGCAGGCGGCGCGCTATCACACGGGCGTCGACGCCACCAAATTGATGAGCACCGACGCGGTGCTGGAAAAGGCGAAACAGGCCAAGGCCGCCGGCGCGTCGCGTTTTTGCATGGGCGCGGCATGGCGCTCGCCAAAGGATCGCGACATTCCCAAGGTCGCCGAGATGATCCGCGAAGTGAAAGCGCTGGGCCTGGAAACCTGTGCCACGCTCGGCATGCTGTCCGACACCCAGGCGCACGCGCTGAAGGACGCCGGCCTCGATTACTACAACCACAACCTCGACACCGCGCCCGAGTTCTACGGCGAAGTCATCCACACGCGCGGGTACCAGGATCGCCTCGACACGCTGTCGCACGTGCGCGACGCCGGCATGAAGACCTGCTGCGGCGGCATCGTCGGCATGGGCGAAAGCCGTTCGCAACGGGCTGGCCTGCTGCAGGCGCTGGCGAACCTGCCGGCGCATCCGGATTCGGTGCCGATCAACCGCCTCGTGCAGGTGGAAGGTACGCCGCTTGCGGGGACGGTCGAGCTGGATCCGTTCGAGTTCGTGCGCACCATCGCCGTCGCCCGTTTGCTGATGCCGCGCTCGATGGTGCGGCTGTCGGCGGGACGCGAATCGATGAGCGATGAACTGCAGGCGCTGTGTTTCGCGGCGGGTGCCAATTCGATTTTCCACGGCGAGAAGCTGTTGACGACAGGCAATCCGGATGTCGAGCGCGACCGCACGTTGTTCGCGCGCCTGGGCCTGCGCGCGATGCCGGTTGCGGCCGCTGACGTCAGTGATGCTGGTGCCTTCAATACCACTGCGGTCGATCCCAGTGCCGTCGACACCGCCGCGGGCAAGACCGTGCATGCAGGCATCGTCGAAGCCGCCTGAGTTGCGCACCGACCTGTTCCAGCGTGTCGCCGACCGGCGCGCGCAACGCGTCGCGCAGCAGCGTGGTCGCGTGCGCCATGCGGTGACGCGTCGCGAGGGCGTGCGCCATGAAGTGGAGGGACGCTGGCTGGTCGGGTTCTGCAGCAACGACTATCTCGGCCTGTCGCAGCAGCGTTCCGCGATCGCGGTCTTGCAGGACGCAGCCTCACGCCACGGCCTCGGCAGCACCGGCTCGCATCTGGTCAGCGGACACCACGCTGCGCACGAGGCACTGGAATGCGAGGTCGCGGACTGGCTCGGCTACCCACGCGGGCTGCTGTTCGGTAGTGGCTTCATGGCCAACCTTGCCGTGCTGCAATCGCTGCTGGAAGCCGGCGATGTCTGCGTGCAGGACCGGCTCAATCACGCCAGCCTGATCGATGCCGCTCACCTCAGCGGTTGCCATCTGCGCCGTTATCCGCACGCCGATGCCGAAGGCGCGCTGCGACAGTTGAGCGCGGTACCGGACGTGGCCGCGATCCTCGCCACCGACGGCGTTTTCAGCATGGATGGCGATGTCGCTCCACTGCAGCCCCTGATGCAGGCCGCGCGCATGCAGCACGCATTGTTGTACGTGGACGACGCGCACGGCGTGGGGGTGCTCGGCGAGCACGGGCGCGGCAGCGTGGCGGCCGCAGGGCTGGACGCGCGCGATGTACCGCTGCAACTGGTGACCCTCGGCAAGGCGCTCGGCGGTTACGGCGCGGTCGTGGTCGGCGACCAGCATCTGATCGCGCACATGGCCGAAGTCGCGCGTCCGTATCTTTACACCACAGCACTGCCGCCTGCGCTCGCCGCCGCATCGCTGGTAACCGTGCGCACCGCGCGCCGCGACGATGCGGCGCGCGACACGCTGTTCGGCCTCATTGCGCACTTCAAGCGCGTGGCGGAGGTGCATGGGCTGGAACTGCTGCCGTCGGCTACGCCGATCCAGCCGCTGCTGTGCGGGAGCGAAGCGCGCGCGAACGCCTTCGCCGAAGGCTTGCGCGCAGCCGGCTATTGGGTCGCGCCGATCCGTCCACCCACCGTGCCCGAAGGCCGCTCACGGCTGCGCATCACCTTGTCAGCGCTGCATACGACGACGGAGATCGATGGGTTGCTGGAAGTGGTCGCCGGAATGCGCGATGCATTGGCTGCACGCCGCGACGCACCACCATGAGGCGTGGTGCGTTGGTTGAATTCCTGCCCAGCCGCGGAGGCAACCCTGCAATCCCCTTGCGGGAGCGACGACAATCGCGACGCCGGTGTTCTTCAAGCTTCGCGACTGTCGTCGCTCCCACTAAGGCCGGCGCTTTTCATCCTGGGACACGACCGGTGACCGCATGGGTGGCGCGACATCGGCACGCGCCGACATGAGCGACGGTTTGCACATCGAAGTGACCGGCCGTGGCCCGGCCGTTGTCCTGCTGCATGGCTGGGCACTGCATGGCGGTGTGTTCGCGCCGCTGGTCGAACGGCTGGCGCGTCGCTTCACGCTGCACTGCATCGACCTGCCTGGCCACGGTCGCAGTCGTGACAGTGATCTCCCGTTGCAGCTTGAAGCGTGCGTGGCGCATATCGCGTCGCGCACTCCGCCTGCGCTATGGCTGGGCTGGTCGCTGGGCGGCCTGTTCGCGCTGCATGCGGCGGCCACGCGGCCCGATCGCGTGCAGGGTCTCGTGATGGTCTGCGCCACGCCACGTTTCGTGCGCGCGGCGGATTGGTTGCATGCCGTCGATGAAAGCGTCTTCGAGCAATTCGCACTCGGCCTGCAACACGACTATCGCGGCACGCTGGAGCGCTTCATCGCGCTCGACACGTTGGGATCCGAACACGCGCGCGAAGAACTGCGCATGCTGCGGCAGGCGCTGTACGCGCATGGCGAGCCGTCGACCACCGCATTGCGCGATGGATTGTCGTTGCTGCAAACCAGTGACCAGCGCGCGACCTTGCCGTCGCTGACCTGCAAGAGCCTGTGGATTTCAGGACAGCGTGACCGGCTGGTGCCATCGGCCGGCATCGAGAAGGCGGTGCACATGACGCCGGGCGCGACACACCTGCCTGTTGCGGGCGGCGCACATGCGCCATTGATCGGCCATGCGGATGGGGTGGCGCGGGCGATCGGCGAATTCGCCTGCACACTCGAAAACCCGGCCCCAATGCAGCGTCATCCCCGCGAAGGCGCGGACCCAGCGACCTGCGCCGCTCCCTCCAGCGATACAGCAACAAGCAAAGTCACTGGGTCCGCCCCTTCGCGGGGATGACGATCAAACGCATAAGCGATTCGAATGTCCAACACGTCACCAAATGAAATCTTCGACACCCGCCAGGTGCGCCGCGCCTTCTCGCGTTCGGCTGCGAGCTACGAATCGGCCGCCGCGCTG
>JALYOU010000010.1 GCA_030856725.1 Pseudomonadota bacterium | reverse complement strand
CGCGTCGCATCGAGCGTTATCTTTTGCTGGTACGCAGCGGCGGCAGCGAGCCGGTGGTGGTGCTGACCAAGGCCGACAAGGCGCTCGCCGAAAACGCAAATGCGGTCGCCGAGGCCATCGCCGGACTTGCGGAACTGGAAGCGCAGGACATCGCCGTGCGCGCGGTCAATGCCAAGGACCACGACAGCGTTGCCGTGCTGCACGCGTGGCTGCAGGCCGGTCACACCGCCGTGCTCGTGGGCTCGTCCGGTGCCGGCAAGTCCACGCTGACCAACACGCTGCTCGGCAGCGACCGCATGAAGACCGCCGACGTGCGTGAATCCGATTCGCGTGGGCGCCACACCACCACGCACCGGGCATTGATTCCGCTGCCGTCGGGCGCATGCCTGATCGACACGCCCGGCATGCGTGAGCTCAAGCCAACCGGCGAGGAAGATCTAGCCGAAGGCGGCTTCGCCGACATCGAAGCAGTGGCGGACACGTGCAAGTTCCGCGATTGCAAGCACGAACGCGAGCCGGGGTGCGCGGTGCGCGCGGCGATCGAAGCGGGGACGATTGACCGTCAGCGTTATACGAACTACGTGAAGCTCCGCGACGAAGTCGCCGAGGCCGCCGACAAGCTCGCGACGCGGCTGGCCCAGAAAAGCGACGCGCGCGTGGTGGGCAAGGCTTTTAACAAGCGACTCGACGACAAGTACGGACGGCACTGAGATTCGACAGAATCCTATGTAGGAGCGACGGAAGTCGCGACTTGCGTGTCCAGTCGCGGCTTCTGTCGCTCCCACGTAGATGCCATCCGAGTGCGGTTTCCTACTCCTGACGCAGCGCCTTGTCTTGCGCGAGGCTTGACGGGGCCGACACCCACGGGCGTAATCGGGCCTTGGACACGGCAACGACATCGCAGTCACCCGACATCCTCCATCACGCCGCGCTCGATGCGCGCATGGTTCGGGCGGCGCGTGGCATCCGTCTGCTGAGCCTGGTCAGCTGGCCGATGACCTTGCAGCAACCATTCCTCGATGCGGTCGCGCGCGGGCAACCGGTGCTGCCGAAAGTCGTCTATCCGCGCCACGATTTTTCCGAAGCGCGGCGCGAGCTCGATGCGATCGTCAAGGAGGCCGACGCGCAGCATCCGCTGGGCATGTACCTGATCGAATCGGCCAACAGCTGGGCCATCGCCGCTGAACTGCTCGAATGTCTCGGCACCAATGAAGTCACCACACATTCGGTGCGTCTGTTCGGCCGCCCCGAGGAACCGTTGCCCGGCAATGGCCCCACCACGCGCGAGGCGGCGCGGCACTTCATCGCCATCGCCAATGAACTCGACCGCGAGCTGCTGGCGCCGTCCGAGCAGGTAGTCATCTCCGCGACCGCATTGAGACTGCAACTGCAGGCCGACCTCGACGATTACTTCGACGCACGCGTCATCGAAGTCGTGCTGGACCCCGAACTCATCGCAAAAGCCGCCGCAGGGGCAACACGCATTCGTTTGCGTGCAGGGGCTGCTTTCAGCGATTACGACCGGCATCAACTGCTGCAGCACGAAGCCTTCGTGCATTCGCTGACCGCACTCAACGGCCGCCTGCAGCCGCAGTTCCAGAGCCTGTCGCTGTCGTCGCCGCGCACCACTGCAACGCAGGAAGGGCTGGCGACGTTCGCCGAACAGATCACCGGCTCCATCGACATCGAACGCATGAAACGCGTCAGCCTGCGCATCGAAGCGGTGGCGATGGCGCTGGCAGGCGCGAACTTCATCGAGGTCTTCGGCTACTTCCGCGATGCCGGGCAGAACGACGTCGAAAGCTTCTCATCGGCGCAGCGCGTGTTTCGCGGAGTGCCGCTGCATGGCGGTGCGGCCTTTACCAAGGACACCGTGTACCTGCGCGGGCTGGTGGGCGTGCACACGTTTTTTCGCTGGGCGTTGCGACAGCGCCAGCTGCGGCTGTGCCGCATGCTCTTTGCCGGCAAGATGACGTTGCTGGATGCGCAGCGGTTCGAGCCGTTGTTCCAGGCCGGCGTGATCGTGCCGCCACGCTGGC
>JALYOU010000176.1 GCA_030856725.1 Pseudomonadota bacterium | reverse complement strand
GCCGTCCTCTTTCGATATCGCCTTCGTCGATCCGCCTTTCGCTGGCGGGTTGTGGGACAAGACGCTGGCGCTGCTGTTGCCGGCGATGCGCGGCCACGCGTGGCTGTACGTGGAGTCGTCTTCTGAGATATCGCCCGCATTTCCGCCGCAGTGGGCGCTGCACCGCGAAGGCCGTACGCGTGAGGTGCGTTATGCCCTTTACCAGCATCGCCCGCGAGCCGCGGCAGGCGCTGATACACTGGCCGCGGCTTCCAGCGACCACTTAGAAACCAATACCGAATGAGCGTGACGCGCACCCGCATCGCCGTTTATCCAGGCACGTTCGACCCGATCACGAACGGGCACGTCGACCTGATCGACCGCGCTGCATCGTTGTTCGACAAACTCATCGTCGGCGTGGCCGAAAGTGCCGGCAAGGGGCCAACACTGTCGTTGCAATCGCGGGTCGAACTGGCTCGCGATGCCGTGCGCGGATTCGACAATGTCGAAGTGATGGGCTTTGATGGGCTGCTTGCGCACTTCGTGCGCGATCTCGGCGCCGGGGTGTTGATTCGTGGCCTGCGCGCGGTGTCTGATTTCGAATACGAATTCCAGCTGGCGAGCATGAACCGGCACCTGATTCCGGATGTCGAAACGCTGTTCCTGACGCCGGCCGAACAATACA
The DNA here is from genome assembly GCA_030856725.1 of Pseudomonadota bacterium. Classification (GTDB taxonomy): domain Bacteria; phylum Pseudomonadota; class Gammaproteobacteria; order Xanthomonadales; family Xanthomonadaceae; genus JALYOU01. The sequence continues at coordinate 6,038 of JALYOU010000176.1, read as the reverse complement.
GCTTCATTTCTTCTTCGCTGGTACGCGAAATCTCCCGCCTCGGCGGGGATGTCTCGGGTTTCGTGCCACCGGCGGTGGCCGACGCGTTGCAGGCCGAATGGCAGCGCACACGACAAGATGCACCCTTGGGGAAAACATGATGAACATCACTGCACATCGGGTTCTTACGCGCATGGCGCTGGTCGCCTGCCTGGTCCTGCCTTTCGCCGCCTGCAAGAAAGAAGAAGCGCCGGTGGCCGTTGTCGAAGCCCCTGTCGTCGCCCCGACCACCACCGACAAGGCCGCGTGGCAGGCCTACATCATCGATGTGGCCAAGCGGAACATGGATGGCGTCAACGCCAGCCCGTTCGCGTATTTCCTGCCGACGGACACCTCGCCCGACTTCGCATCCGAATACGACCGCTTGCTCGAGAAAGTGGAAGGCGATGTTGGCCGCGGCATCATCGAAGGCAACATGCTGGTGTTCGGCTCGCCGTCGCCGGCCAAGATGGCCGACCTCATCGTGACCTCGTTCGAGCCGATCCAGCCCAACGCCATGAAGGGCGTCAAGGTCGTGTACGTGGGTACGCCGGCAGACAGCGAGCGCGTCAAGGCGGGCTTGGCGACGTCGGGCGTGAATTACGTGTTCGTCGAAGCAAAGTGATGCTCGGCGCGTGGCCGTAGCGAGGCCACGCGTTTCCAGGATTCTCACCCGGCGCAGGCGAGTTAGGCGCGAATGTCCCAGGGCTGCCGGGCTGTACTCACGAACGTGCGCAGCGGGGAATCCACGCCAAAACGTCGTCCACGAGTCGAACCTTGTTGATCTCACACTATGTGGGGATGGATTCCCGCCTGCGCAGAAATGACGAGCGTTCGAGCCTCGAGAATATGTCCCTCAAGATCAACGAAACCTGCGTGAACTGTGACGTCTGCGAACCCGTCTGCCCCAATCAGGCTATTTCGCAGGGCGAAATCATTTACGTGATCGACCCGGCGCGCTGCACGCAGTGTGTCGGCCATTACGACGAACCGCAGTGTGTCGTGGTGTGTCCGGTGGAATGCATCGATCCTGACCCGGCGTTCCCAGAATCCGTCGACCAACTGCTGGCGAAATTGCACAGGCTGCAAGAGGCATCTGCATGAAAAACCCGTTGCGCTCCCTTGGGACCTGTTTGTTGGCGGCACTGTTGTTTTCGGCGCCTTCGCTGGCGACAGACCGCGCGGTGGCCAAGCATCCACCGGGCGCCGCGATCGCATCGCAACATGCGCTTGCAACGGACGCGGGATTCGCAACTCTGCGGGCCGGCGGTAACGCCTTCGATGCGGCCGTCACGGTGTCTTCGGTGCTGAGCGTGGTTGAGCCGATCAGCAGCGGCCTCGGAGGCGGCGGCTTCTTCCTGCTGCACGACGCAAAGTCCGGGAAGGACGTGTTCATTGATGCACGCGAAACCGCAGTGGCGGCCGCCACGCCGCAAAAATATCTCGACAAGAATGGTGAGCTCGATCGCGATCGTGCGGAAAACGGAGCATGGGCGGCCGGTATTCCGGGATTGCCTGCCGCGTTCGTGCACCTGCAAAAGCGATACGGCCGCCTCCCGCTCAAGACAACCTTGGCGCCTGCGATTCGCATCGCCGCTGAAGGTTTTCCGGTCTACGCTCGCTTGGCCCGTGGCTATGCCTCACGCCGTGAAGTAATGGAGCGGTACCCCGGAACGCGGGCGGTATTCCTTGCCAATGGCGCGGCACCGGTCGAAGGCGATGTGTTCCGTCAGCCCGATCTCGCCCGCACCTTGCAGCTGCTGGCCGCGCAGGGCTTCGATGGGTTTTACCGCGGCGAAGTGGCGGAAAAAATCCTTGCCGGAGTCAAGGCCGATGGGGGGCAATGGACCGCTGCGGAGCTGGCCGGCTATGCGGTAAAGGAACGTGCGCCAATCCGCATCCAGTATCACGATTGGGAGATCGTCACCGCGCCGCCGCCGTCGTCCGGCGGCATTGCGCTTGCGCAGATGCTGCAGGTGCTGGAGGCGTGGGACCTGCCGAAGCTCGACGAGGCCACGCGCGTGCATCTGGTGGTCGAGGCGATGCGCCGCGCCTTCCACGACCGCACGTTCTACTTGGGTGACCCCGATTTTGTCCAGGTGCCGCAGCGCCTGCTCACCAGCGCCGATTACGCCGCAGGTCTGCGTGCGACGATCCATCCATCCAAGGCGACGCCGAGCGACTTGCTGTCGGGCGAGCCGACCCCGCTCGAAGACGAGGACACCTCGCACTTTTCAATCATCGACGCTGAAGGCAATCGCGTCGCCGGAACACAGACTGTCAACCTGACCTTCGGTTCAGGCCTCATCCCGCCTGGCACCGGCGTGCTGCTCAATAATGAGATGGACGATTTCGCGTTGAAGGCGGGCACGCCCAACGCCTTTGGCGTGATGGGTTTCGCGGCCAACGCGCCGGAGCCGGGCAAGCGCATGCTGAGTTCGATGACGCCCAGCTTCATGGTGTCGAAGGATCGCATCGCGGTGCTCGGCACCCCCGGCGGCAGCCGCATCATCACGATGGTGCTGCTGGGCATGCTCGGCTATGACGCCGGCCTCGACGCCCAGCAGGTGGCCGCATTGCCGCGCTATCACCACCAGTGGTTGCCAGACCGGGTGCAGGCCGAACGCAACGCATTCACTCCGCAGACCGTTACCGCATTGCAGGCGATGGGACACACGCTCAGCCTGCCACCGGATGTGGCCGCGGCGGGGCGTGGTTCCAGCCATGTGTGGGGCAACCTGCAGACGGTGCTGTGGAATCGCACGACGAATGAGTTGAGTGGCGGAACGGATCCGCGCAATCCAGTTGGCAAGGCGGCGGTTGCGCCTGTGAGATAACCAATCGTGTGTTTGCTGAAAAAACAAAGTGCGCCATGACCTGCCTCCGGCTGCTAAAAACCCCGCGAAGGTGGGAATCCAAGGCGGTTCGCACTCGCTTCAAGCAGAGCCGCGTCCATGGATGACCAGCCTTCGACTGTTGAAAACCCCGCTTTCGACGAGCAAAAGTGGATAGCTTTTCTTCTCCTCCTTCTGATTCCCGATTCCTGAAGATTTCCATGAGCGACGACCCCAAGCGCCCCTGGTACACCCAGCTGCCCGCCAAACTGGCGGCGGTGGTGGTGTTCCTTGTCGCCATCACCACGCTCCTCGGCAACGTGATGGAACTGATCGACAAGCGCCGCGCTGCGGCGGCGCCAGCGCCGGTGGCAGCGAGCCAGCCGACAACCAACGCCAGCATGGAAGACCCCGCCGCGCGCGCGCCACAATCCGACAAACTGCGGCTGCAACTGGAAAGGATCGCGGTCGAGACCGACGGCTCCTTGCGCACCACCGACTGGCGTTTTTCAGTGGAAGCCGATGGCGAGCCGCTATTCGTGGTGCAGCAGGACGAAATGGACGACACCGTGGGCCGCAATGTCGTCCTTCCCGAGGATGCCGCCACCGTCATGCGTCTGCCGGAAGGCAAGCGCGCGGCGCTTACGGTGAAGGGTTGGCGCGGCAGCCGCCTGCGCATGCCCGGTACAGCCCCGGATGTAACCGGCGAGGGACTCGTCGCATCGGCGGGTGCACTGACTCCAATTCGGGTCCGCGCTGTCGGGGATGAAGCCGGTGCTTTCGTGTTTTATTTTTCGGCGACGCGCGAGTGACGCGCTTTTCGTCCCCCAAGGGGGCTTCCTCCCGGGCGTAGGAGCGGCTTGAGCCGCGAGTTCTGGCTATGGCGATGACTGAGGGAACAGCTCGCGACTGAAGCCGCTCCTGGGAGAAACTTCCATAACATCCGTTTAAGCCCCCCGGCAGTAGATTGAACCCATGAAACTCTGGTCCATCCTCGGCAACAGCCAGAAACTCGACGGCGGCGCGATGTTCGGCAATGCGCCGCGTGCGATGTGGGCCAAGTGGCTGGAGCCGGATGAAGGCAATCGTGTGCCGCTGGCTTGCCGCGCTCTGCTCGCCAGTCCGCTCAACGGCAAGACCGTGCTGTTCGAGACGGGAATCGGCGCCTTCTTCGAGCCCGCGTTGCGCGAGCGCTACGGCGTAGTCGAGGATCGGCATGTACTGCTCGAATCCCTGCACGCCGCCGGCTTCGAGCATGAAGACATCGATGTCGTCGTGCTCTCGCACCTGCATTTCGACCACGCCGGCGGTTTGCTGGCGGCATGGCAGGAGGGCAGGGCGCCGCAGCTGCTGTTCCCGAATGCGACCTATCTGGTCAGCGCAGCCTGCTGGGACCGAGCACGCAATCCGCACCCGCGCGATCGTGCGAGTTTCATCGCTGAACTGCCCGGCCTGCTCGAAGCCAGTGGCCGACTGGAGCTCGTGGACAGCACGCATTCGCAGACGCTCGGCGACACGGTGCGCTTCCACTTCAGCGACGGGCACACGCCGGGCCTGATGTTGGCCGAGATCGTCGGTCCGGATCATTCCCATGGCGAAGGCCACGGTGGCGTCGTCTTCTGCGCCGATCTCATCCCCGGCCGGCCGTGGGTGCATGTGCCAATCACGATGGGCTACGACCGCAACGCCGAATTGCTGATCGACGAGAAGAGCGAATTCCTGGCAGACAAGCTCGCGCGCAACGTGCATCTGTTTTTCACCCACGATCCCGGCTGCGCCCTGGCGCAGGTCACTCGCGACGAAAAAGGCCGGTACGGCACCACGCATGAAGTCCCCGGCCTGCACGCGCGGATGCTGGCTGCATGAGATGGCGACTGGGTGTGTCGGCGCTGTTACTGGCCGGCACCTGCTTTTCGTTAGCGTGTCTTGCGCAAACCGGCCCGCAACCAACTGGGGTACAGCAAATCGAACCGCAGGGCGTGCCGCAAGCGGCGAAACCGGTGGCCGATACGGAATTTGGCGTCGGCACGCGGCAGCTGGGCCTGCAACGCAACGTCGAGATGTACCAGTGGCGGGCATCGGGTACGCGCTACGAGCAGGCGTGGAGCAATGAACGCATCGACTCGAAGACATTCGCGCCGGGTCACGAGAATCCGCCGCAGTTTCCCTTGCAGCCTCGACAGTGGATTGCCGACGACATCTTCCTGGACGGGAAATCGGTCGATCCCGCCGTGTTGAAGGCGCTGGCGCGGTGGCACGACTACCGTCCGGATTTCTCAGCGTTGCCAGGCAATCTATCGGCCACGTTCCAGCCGGAAGGCGACGGCCTCGGCAGCGCGATCAATCCGCTCGATCCGCAGGTCGGGGACTTGCGGATCACCTGGCAGGAATTGACCCTGCCCTCGTTGAAGGGGGCCGTGGCAATGAACAATGGCGTGTGGATGCTGGCGCAAACGCAATCCACCCTGACGCCCGCAGTGACGACGACACAGCCGGGCGACGACAGCTACAGCAAGACCGAAGTGGGCGCGTTCGTCGGCGCTGGATTGTTGCTGGTGCTGATTTTGCTGGCGATCTACATGAAGAAGCGGCGGCGTTGAGTCTGTAATCGACCGCGACCAACCTGCGACACTGCTCTTCGTCCCAAAGGGGACTTCCTCGGGGCGTAGGAGCGGAGCTCTGCTTTCGAGCAAAGGGCCAGAGCTCACAGCTGAAGCGCCCCTACGAAAAGCCGCGCTTCGACCCGTCAAAAATTTCTATGCGGCTGCAGCCTGCTGCTGACGCGGCCCTTCCAGCAATGCACGCTTCACCAGCGCGATCACCAAGTCGAGTTCGTCGCTTTCGATGGCGAAATGCGGCGTGAAACGCAGTGAATTGGCGCCGCCGTGGATCACGCCCAGACCGCGCTCGCGCAGCCATTCCTCGGTTGAGCCGACGCCGTACCCCTTGAACTGCGGCGCGAGTTCGCAGGAAAACAACAGTCCGGTGCCCTGCACCTTGGTGACGAGGCCGCCAGTTTCGGTTTTCATTTTTTCCAGTTTCGCGAGCGCCTCGGCGCCGCGCGTGCGGATGTTCTCGCGCAGTGTCGGCGTCAGCATCGCGAGCACGGCGCAGGCCACGTCCAGCGCGCGCGGATTGGCGGTCATGGTGTTGCCGTACGTGCCCTTGCGATACAGCGCCGCTGCG
>JALYOU010000146.1 GCA_030856725.1 Pseudomonadota bacterium | reverse complement strand
CGCTCAGGTTCTGGCTCGGTTGCGGCGGGAGCCGCTGGAGGATTGTGCGCTGGCCGGGTGCGTCGAGCAACTGTGCCGGGATCATACGCATCACTGGCGGGATCGACTGCTCACGCCGGTGATCACGGTCAGGCTCATGCTGTTGCAGGTGGTGTTCGGCAACACCGCCATCAACCACCTGCGCCAGCTCTGCGGCGTGGACTTCGCGGCCAGCAGTTATTGCGAGGCACGCGCGCGGTTGCCGCTATTGATCTGGCAGGAGCTGGTGCAATGGGTCGCGCGGCAGGCCGCCGGGGTCGAGCGTTCGTGCATCGGCTGTCGCGTGTTGATCGCCGACTGCTCGAGCTTCTCGATGAGCGACACGCCGCAACTGCGGAATCACTTCGGCCGGGTCAAGGGTCGCGGCGTCAAGGAAGGGGTGAGCTACCCCGTCGCCAAGCTGGTGGGGTTGATGGACGCGGCCACGGGCATGTTCACCCAGCTGCTGGCCGCGCCGCTGTACACGCACGATCTGCGGCACACGCTGGCCGTGCATGCGATGCTGCAAAAAGGCGACATTCTGCTGGGCGATCGCGCGTATTGCTCGTTCGGCCACCTCGCGCTGCTGCACCTGCGCGGCGTGTTCGGCGGCTTCCGGCTGCATCAGCGCCGCAAGGACCAATCCAGCGGCGCGCAGTGCTGGAAACGCGGCCCCAAGGCGCCGGCATGGCTCACGCTGTCGCAGTGGCTGGCGTTGCCGCAGACGCTGGACGTTCGCATCGTCTTGTACAACGTGATCGAACGCGGCTTCCGCACCCAGCGGGTGATGATCGCCACCACGCTGCTCGATGCCGCCGCCTGGCCCGACGCGAAGATCGCTGATCTCTATGGCCAACGCTGGCACATCGAAACCTGCTTCGATCATCTCAAGACGACGATGAAATTGAACGTGCTGAAGTGTCAGACGGTCGACGGCGTGATGAAGGAGCTGGCGGCGTACCTGCTGGTGTACAACCTCGTCCGCCTGGCGATGCTGCACGCCGCCAAACGCCAGGGACAAAGCGTCTGGCGGATCAGTTTCATCGACGCGTTGCGCTGGCTGAGCGTCCGCATGATCGGCCTGGCCGGCGTGGGCGAGTTCATCGTCAACCCCTCACGCCCCGGCCGCTGCAACCCGCGCGTGATCCGCAGGCGAATGAAGGAATACGACCTGATGACCAAGCCGCGCGAGGCCTACAAAACAACGGAAAATACGGGAGAAAATGCTTAACCGAATGGCATTCGGGACATCACTCAGTGATGTCCCCTTTGATTCTTTCGACGTCCGTTGCCACGCTTCGTTTAGGTCGAATGGCGTTGATGAACCACCGGATAGAGAATCCTGCCGTGACGAGTCCTATTAAACAGACGACGCTGCCGAAGAGGATGCCGTACGCGCGGTCGCGTGTGGGAAGCGTCGTGAACGTATCCCCGAAGATGGTCACACCGAACCAGACGATGCCCAGGCCGGCTGACGTCGTGACGGCACACACCGCGGCACCGATCAGGCGAAGCGCTTTCGTGGAGCCGTTCCTCGCTAGGAATAATGCCAGCAACACCGCCCATGCCAGCACGATCACCGCAACGATCGCGTAGGTGAGCACAGCGTCATTAGGGGTCGTCTGCCGCATAGCGTAAGGCCAATCAGCGGCCGGCGCACACCGATCAACGAAAACAAGTACCGTCCAGCGCCGGTCCGCTGCCACGGCTGGTTATGTGCCCGCCGGATGGCCGCTCGACCGCAGCATCTGCAATACCTCTCCTGTCGTGAACGGCGCCGGCAACTTCCGCTGATCGCTATGGGCCTTCCGGCGTCGACGCTCCGTGCGGCACTGGGCGAGCATGTGGAGCAACCGAAATCGTACCTGTACCATCGCGTTCAACGCGAGGGTGAGTTGCGACCCGTCAGGCTTGTCGTCGCGCGAGAATCCGAATCGCTGCCCCAGCGCATCGTAAACCGGCTGCAATCCCGAGCGTGCCAAGCCACCGAAGGCCGAGCACGTCTGGATGAACATGACGTATCGCACGCCCATCGGCAGTGTTGGGTCGGCCGCGATTCGAAATGCCGAGTTGAACCCACCCATGTCACTCCGCCCGAGGGCACATAACGTGAGGCCGATCAGCGGCCGGCGCACGCCGACGCGCGAGTTCAAAGATACCGCTCCCGCCGGTCCGCTGCATTGGCGGGTTATGCGGCTAGCCGACGGTGCCGCCGAATCAAGCGCGCGAGCTCCACGAGGGCGCGCGGGAGAGCCATCACTAGAAACGACAGTGGGATCACGAGGATCTGGAACGTCATCTCCACCGATTGCGGAGTGAAGCCGCGATCCAGCATGATCGCACACACGCCGAAGCCGAGCATGAAGCCAAAGCAGACGCACGCCCAGGCGTTGCACCACCGATCAACCGCGTTCGAGGTTCTGGGTTTCTCTGGCTGCATAACGTAAAGCCGATCAGCGGCCCAGCCGGCACCGCGCCGGCTCACGAACCACAAGAAGCTTACCCGCCGGCTCGGTCCACGCCCGCGCCGATGACGCTTGCGGCCCCATCCCGCCGCCAACTCCCGTCAGCGGCGTCGGCGGCGGCGTAACCATTTCGTTCCCGTTACAATCCGCTCATGCCCCGACGAATCGCGAACGCGCTGACGCTGCTGTCGGCGGTGGTGTGCGTCCTGTCGGCGATGCTGGTGGGGCGGTCGTTCTTTCGAGGGCACGGTCTGAGCTTCCCCGTGGGGCAAGGC
>JALYOU010000141.1 GCA_030856725.1 Pseudomonadota bacterium | reverse complement strand
GGTCGATGTCAAAGGTGAGTTGCGAATCGGGCTTGCGCGCGATCAGGAACCAGCGCGTGGCATCGCGGCCGGCTTCCTCGATGAGATCACGCAGTGTCAGGTAGCTGCCGGCGCGTTTGGACAGTTTCACTTCCTCGCCGCCGCGCATCACCGTGACCATCTGGTGCAGCACATATTCCGGATATCCGGCGGGAATGCCCATGTCCAGCGCCTGCAGGCCTGCCTTCACCCGCATCAATGAGCCGTGGTGGTCGGCGCCGAGCTCGGTGATCGCGCGCGTGTAACCGCGTTGCCATTTGCTCAGGTGATACGCCACGTCCGGCACGAAATAGGTGTAACTGCCGTCGGACTTGCGCATGACGCGGTCCTTGTCGTCGCCGAATTCGGTGCTGCGCAGCCACAGCGCGCCGCCCTCCTCGTAGGTGTGGCCATGCGCGACGAGCTCGCGCACTGTTTCCTCGACCTTGTCGTCGGCATACAGCGACGACTCGAGGAAATACGTATCGAAACCGACGCCGAACGCGGCGAGATCGCCGTTCTGCTCGTTGCGCAGGTAAGCGACGGCAAAGCGGCGGATCGCATCAAGGTCGTCCGGATTCTTTTCAGCGCGGACCGTGTGATCCTCGAACGTGATCGTATCGCCGCGCAGGTAAGCATGGGCGACCTCGACGATGTAATCGCCGCGATAACCGTCCGCCGGCCAGCTGGCGTCGTCGGGACCGAGACCCTTGACGCGCGCCTGCACCGACTTCGCGAGGTTTTCGATCTGCGCACCGCCATCGTTGTAGTAGTACTCGCGCGTCACCTTCCAGCCATTGGCGTCGAGCACGCGCACGATGCAGTCGCCGATCACGCCGGCGCGGCCGTGGCCCACGTGCAGCGGGCCGGTGGGATTGGCGGAGACGAATTCGACGCCGACGCGGGTGCCATTGCCGCTCGTGTTGCGGCCGTAGGTCTCCCCTTGCGCATGCACGCGCGCGACTTCCCGCGCGTAGGCGGCCGGCGACAGATGGAAATTGAGGAAGCCGGGGCCGGCGATCTCGGCCTTGGCGATGTCATCCGATATCGGCATCGCATTGAGCAACTGCTGCGCCAGCGCGCGAGGATTGGTGCGCGCGGCTTTGGCCAGCAGCATCGCGGCGTTGCTGGCGAAGTCGCCATGCGTCCGGTCTTTCGGGCGCTCGACGACGAAGTCGGGCGCGACCAGATCGGCCGGCAGTGCGCCACCAATGCGCAGGCTTTCGATGCCTTGGTCGATCAAGGCGCGGACGGGGGCTTTCAAGACGATTCTGCTGGAAAACGATGCAAGTACGCATTTTAGCCGACAGCACGCTCGCGAAACGGGCCACGCCTCATCACACCCACCCTCGTGCCGCCAGCGACACCGGCGGCCCGTCCGCGATCACGAAATGATCCAGCAGCCGCACGTCCAGCAACGCCAGCGCATGCTTGAGGCTGGCCGTCACCGCGCGATCCGCTGCGCTGGGCTCAGGATTTCCACTCGGATGGTTGTGGCCGACGATCACTGCGGCCGCGTTGTGCGCGAGCGCGCGGCGGACGACTTCGCGCGGATGCACCTCGGCGCCGTCGATGCTGCCGCGGAACAGTTCCTCGAACGCGATCGCACGGTGGCGCGTGTCGAGGAACAGCGCGGCGAAGACTTCATGCGGCTGGTGCCGCAGCCGCTGCGCGAAGTAGCGGCCTGCGGCCTGCGGATCGCTCAGCGCGTCACCGCGTTCCAGTTCGCTGGCGAGATGACGGTTGCCGAGTTCAAGCGCGGCAGAAATCGCGCATGCACGCGCGGGTCCAAGCCCCGGCAATGTCGCCAGCTGCGTCGCTGACCGCTCCAGCAATGCACGCAGCGGCCCGTGCGCGGCAAGCAACTCGCGCGCCGTCGCCACCGCATCGCGTCCGCGCAGGCCGGAGCCGAGGAAAATCGCCAGCAGTTCCGCATCCGACAACGCAGCCGCGCCGCGTGCGAGCAGCTTTTCACGGGGACGTTCGGTGGCGGGCCAGTCGCGGATGTGCATGCGGCCAGTGTGTGCGCGCACGCACGTGGTGTCGGTCGGGCCGCGCGCGGCCTTCGGGTAAGCTAAGCGCTGTTTTCGCCGTAGGACATTCCCGACGTGGCTGCAGCGTTGCAAGGGCACAAATTCTTGCTCGGCGTCAGCGGCGGCATCGCCGCGTACAAGGCGATCGAACTGGTGCGCCGCCTGCGCGAGGCGGGCGCCGACGTGCGTGTGGTGATGACCGAAAACGCGCAGCGCTTCGTTACGCCGCTGAGCTTCCAGGCCGTGTCCGGGCAGCTCGTGCGCACGTCGTTGTGGGACGAAGCCGCCGAGGCGGCGATGGGGCATATCGAACTGGCGCGCTGGGCCGATCGCATCGTCGTTGCACCCGCATCGGCCGACACCATCGCCAAACTCGCGCACGGGTTCGCCGATGACCTGCTGACCACGCTGTGCCTGGCGACGACAGCGCCGATCACGATCGTCCCGTCGATGAACAACCGCATGTGGTTGCACCCGGCGACGCAGGCCAACGTAGCGACATTGCGCGCGCGCGGCGTGGACATGATCGGCCCGGACGACGGCGCGCAGGCCTGTGGCGAGTTCGGCCCGGGACGGATGAGCGAGCCGGACGCGATCGTGACTGCATTGATCGGGGGTGGGCGCGCACATGGGTGACTCGCTCGCGGGCAAACGCATCATCGTCAGCGCCGGGCCGACTTACGAGGATCTGGACCCGGTGCGTTTTATCGGCAACCGCAGCAGCGGCAAGATGGGCTTCGCCATCGCCGCCGCCGCCGCGCAGCGCGATGCCAGCGTTGTATTGGTCGCAGGCCCCGTGCAGCTGCCAACCCCGGACAGCGTGACGCGCGTGGATGTGCGCAGCGCCGCGCAGATGCGCGCTGCAGTGTTCGCCGCTTTGCCGGCCGACCTCTACATCGGCGCAGCGGCGGTGGCCGATTACACGCCGCGGCAGGTCAGCGGCAGCAAGATCAAGAAAACCGGCGACACCCTGACGATCGAGCTGGTCCGCACGCCAGACGTGCTGGCCGAAGTCGCCACGCACGCCCTGCGGCCGCGGCTGGTGGTCGGTTTCGCCGCCGAAACCAACGACATCAAGCTGCACGCGCGCGGCAAGCTCCAGCGCAAGCGGCTGGACATGATCGCGGCCAACCAGGTCGGCATTGCCGGCAGCGGCTTCGAAAGCGACGACAACGTCTTGACCGTTTACTGGCCGGACGGTGAGCGCCAGCTGGGTCCGGCATCAAAATTGCATGTAGCAAACGGATTGCTGGACCTGATCACGGAACACCTGCGCCGATGACCCCCGCCTCCACCCATACGCTGGAAATCAAGCTGCTCGACCCGCGCTTCGGCGACGATTGGCCGCTGCCGGCGTACGCGACCGCAGCCAGCGCCGGCCTCGACCTGCGCGCGGCGCTGGAGGCGCCGTTGACGCTGGCACCCGGCGATACCGCACTGGTGCCCAGCGGCATCGCCATCCATCTGGCCGATCCCGGCTTGTGTGCGGTGATCCTGCCGCGCTCGGGGCTTGGCCATCGGCACGGCATCGTGCTGGGCAACGGCACCGGCCTGATCGACGCCGATTACCAGGGTCCGCTCCTGGTCAGCGTGTGGAATCGCGGCCGCGAGGCGTACACGATGCAACCGGGGGACCGGATCGCGCAGCTCGTGGTGCTGCCCATCGTGCGCGCCGCGTTGCAGGTGGTGGATACTTTTGCCGACAGCGCGCGTGGCGAAGGTGGCTTCGGCCACACTGGCACGCGCTGAACAGGGCACGCGCTGGACAAGGCACGCGCTAAACAGGAACCAGGACGACATGACTGCTGAAGCCACCCGTATCAAACTCTATGCAGGTCCGCTGCGACCGGCACTGCCGTGGCTGGCCGGCGCGCTGGCGTTGCTGGCGGCGTGGCTGCTGTGGTCCGGCCTGCAGCAGACACGCGAAGCGTCGCGGCTGCAGGCGCTCACCGCACAGCGCGATGCGTCCGTGGCGGCGGTCAACAAATATGTGGGTGGCCAGACCTCGCGGCTGCGCAGCAAGCTCGCCGAGCCGGGCGTCCAAACGGCATTGCAGGCCGGCGACCTTGCCTTGGCTGCTGCACAGGTGCGTGCAGGCTGGGCCGGGGTGGAGTCGGTGGAAATACTGCCGGCGAATCTCCAAGGTGCGTACGCAGGCCTGCCGGCGTCGGGCTATGGCCGGATTGCCGCAGCCGAAGCCGCATTGGCGACCAATCAGCCCGTGGCGCGCATCGCCCGCGTGGGCAAGGCGCCACGTTTCGTGATCGCGGCACCGGCCGAGTCCAACGGTGATGTGGTGGGCGTGGCTTACGTGCAATTCCCTTTGAAACCCCTGACCGACGCCGTCGTGGTCGGTGATACCGGCAACTTCATCGCCCTGCGACAGGGCCGCTACGACGTGCTCGCGCACGGCGACCAGGAGATCGCCGATGGCGCCGAAGTGCTGGCGGCCAAGGTACCGGGCAGCGATTTCCGGGTGGTCGCGGCCGCGCCGGATGGCCACCCGGGACCGTGGGGACTTAGCGCGATGGCCTGCCTGATCGTCGCCGGGCTGCTGGCTGCGCTCGCCTTGGCTGCCTTCACCGCCTGGCGCCGCCTAGACCCGGCCCGGGGCGTTTCCGCGGAAGTGGCCAACGAACCCACCTTGAGCCAAGCCTTGCAACAGGTGCCGCTGCCGCAGCAACGGGCCAGGCTGGAGGTCAAGGACGCGCTCAAGCCCGCGCCGGTCGCGATCGACCGCGGCATCTTCCGCGCCTACGACATCCGCGGCGTGGTCGGGCAGTCGCTGGACATTGGCGTGGCTGAACTCATCGGCCATGCCATCGGTTCGTCGCTGCACGACCAAGGGCTCGAGGACATCGTCGTGGGCCGTGACGGTCGCCTGTCCGGCCCGGACATGGTCGGGGGCTTGATCGGAGGCTTGCGCAAGGCCGGCTGCAACGTGATCGACATCGGCTTGGCGCCGACGCCGCTGGTGTATTTCGCCGCCTATCACCTGCGCACCGGCAGCGCCGTGGCCGTGACCGGCAGCCACAACCCGCCGGACTACAACGGCTTCAAGATCGTGGTCGGCGGTGAGACGCTGTCGGGCGACGCCATCACCGATTTGTACGCGCGCATCGCCGACAACCGCCTGCACACCGCCGCCACGCCCGGCACCCTGCAGATGCGCGATGTCAGCGACGATTACGTGTCGCGCGTCGCCTCCGACGTGCAGATCGACCGTCGCCTGCGCGTGGTGGTGGACGCGGGCAACGGTGCCGCCGGCGAGCTCGGCCCGCGCGTGCTCGAAGCCATTGGCGCGGAGGTCACGCCGCTGTTCTGCGAGATCGACGGCAACTTCCCCAACCATCACCCCGACCCCAGCGACCCGCGCAACCTCGGGGACCTCAAGCGGATGGTGCAGCGACTCGACGCGGACCTGGGCATCGCCTTCGACGGCGACGGCGACCGCCTCGGCGTCATCACCCGCAACGGTGCCAACATCTATCCCGACCGCATGCTGATGCTGTTCGCCGGCGACGTGCTCGAACGCAACCCCGGCGCGGTGATCGTGTACGACGTCAAATGCACCGGCGCGCTGTCGCCGTACATCCTTCGCCACGGCGGCAGCCCGCTGATGTGGAAGACCGGCCACTCGCTGATCAAGGCCAAGATGCGCGAGACCGATGCCGAACTCGCCGGCGAGATGAGCGGCCACTTCTTCTTCAAGGAGCGCTGGTACGGCTTCGACGATGGCATCTATTCCGCCGCGCGCCTGCTGGAAATCCTGGCCGCGCGCAGCGAGACGCCGGACGAGGTCTTCGCCTCGCTGCCCGATGCCGTCTCCACGCCCGAACTCAAGATCGAAATCCCCGACCCGCACGCATATGTCGCGCGTTTCGTCGCGAAGAGCGAATTCGAGGACGCCCGCGTTTCCACCATCGACGGCCTGCGTGCCGACTGGAAGGACGGCTGGGGCCTGGTGCGCGCATCGAACACGACGCCGATCCTGGTCCTGCGTTTCGAAGCAACCAATGCGGATGCGCTGATGCGGATCCAGGAGATGTTCCGGGCGCGATTGCTGGCGATTGATCCGGCGCTGTCGTTGCCTTTCTGAGCTGCATGATGCGCTTGATCAATCCGCGCCATCCGTCGTAACGCCGCGGTAAGCGCGCTTGTGAGGTCGGCTTCGGTTTGCAGGAATCGGCCACCACGCTTGCGCGACCTTCATCAGGCTTCGACGTTCGACGGACAATCGCAACATGCGCAGCGTTCGCGGCAGGGGGAAACATGATGTCCGATCTGTTCGAGTTGTCGATGCCGTGGTGGGAATTCGTGCTCCGCGCCGCAGCGGTCTATGTGGTGCTGCTGGTGCTGGTCCGGCTGTCGGGCAAGCGCACGATGGGCCAGTTCACGCCGTTCGACATGCTGCTGGTCGTGCTGCTGGGGACCGCGGTGCAGAACTCGCTGATCGGCGAGGACACGTCGCTGGGCGGTGGCTTGCTGCTGGCCGCGGTGCTCATTGCCTTCAACTGGATCGTCGCCTTCCTCACCTCACGCAGCCAGCGCGCCGAACGGCTGGTGGAAGGGGTGCCCGTGGTGCTTGCGCGCGACGGCAAATTGTTCCGCAGCGTGCTCAGACGCGAACTGGTCAGCGAGGACGACTTCAACGAAGCCCTGCGCGGTAACGGCGAAATGACCTTGGCTGACGTGCGCATCGCGTTGCTGGAAACCAACGGCACGATCAGTGTGGTCAAACGCGACAGCGACAAGGGCAACGCCACCTCGAACGTGCCGGGCGACGCGCATCAAGCCGGCCCGGATGACCCCAGGTCGGATGAAGCCGGGTTGGATGAAGCGAGTTCGGCCAGCCACTCACGCGGCACCAGATAGTCGGCCAGCCGCGCCTCCGCGCTGCCGGGTTCAGGCGCGAAGCCGTATTCCCAACGCACGCGTGGCGGCAGGCTCATCAGGATGCTTTCGGTGCGGCCGCCGCTTTGCAGGCCGAACAGCGTTCCGCGATCCCAGACCAGGTTGAATTCGACGTAGCGGCCGCGTCGGTACAGCTGGAACTCGCGTTCGCGCTCGCCGTACTGCCTGTCCTTTCGGCGTTCGACGATGGGCAGGTAGGCGTCCAGAAAGCCATCGCCAACGGCGCGCAGGTAGGCGAAGTCGTTGTCGAAATCGCCATGCAAGTCATCGAAGAACAAGCCCCCGACGCCGCGCGTCTCGTTGCGATGTTTGAGGAAGAAATACTCATCGCACCAACGCTTGTGCGCGGCGTAACGGTCGTCGCCGAACGGCGCGCACAGTTCGCGCGCGGTGCGGTGCCAGTGCAACACGTCCTCGTCGAAGGGATAGAACGGCGTCAGGTCGAAACCGCCGCCGAACCACGACGCCACCGTTTCGCCATCGCGGATCGCGTGGAAGTGGCGCACGTTGCAGTGTGTGGTGGGGACATGGGGATTGCGCGGATGCAGCACCAGCGACATGCCGACGGCGCGCCAGGATGCACCGGCCAGTTCCGGTCTTGCGGCGCTGGCGGATGGTGGAAGCGTGGTGCCCGACACATCGGAAAA
>JALYOU010000249.1 GCA_030856725.1 Pseudomonadota bacterium | reverse complement strand
GGAAGGGTTTGCCTGCGTTCGACCACGTTGACGACCTGCGCCAACGGCTTGAGTAACACTTCGCGTTGCAGACTAAAACGCATGCGGCCCAGATCCTTCGCTCTTGTTCTTATGGAAGGGAATAAATCAAAAACTGGTGGTGCTGGTGTCGCGAAAATCTGTGTGGAACTGATCTAACCTGTTGTTATTCAAGCTTTTTTAGACGCTGCTCGCTGCGACAAAGCCCGCTTGCAGATCCTGCATAACCTGTGGACAGTTCTGGCGTCCAATTCGGTCCCCAGCTTATCCACACCTTCTCCGCCAAGTCATTCACTGAGTTTGCGAATCAGTTTGTCCCAGTCTTCGTGCAGCTTGCCGTCGGTTTCCATCAGGTGCTTGATCTGCCGGCAGGCGTGCAGCACGGTGGTGTGGTCACGGCCGGCAAACGCGTCGCCAATCTCCGGCAGGCTGTGCTCGGTCAGTTCCTTGGCCAGCGCCATCGCCACCTGCCGCGGACGTGCCAATGACCGCGTGCGGCGCTTGGACAACAGGTCCTTGAGCTGCAGGCCATAGTAGTCTGCCACGGTCTTCTGGATGTTGGGGATGCCGACCGAATGCTGCTGCGCGCGCAGCAGGTCGCGCAACGTTTCCTGCGCGAATTCGGGCGTGATCGCGCGGCCGGTGAAGTTGGCGCGCGCGGCCAGCGTGTTGAGCGCGCCTTCCAGATCGCGCACGTTGGAGCGCATCTTCTTGGCGATCAGGAAGGCGACATCCTCGGGAATGACGGTGCCGCGCTCGCGCGCCTTGGACAGCACGATCTGCGCGCGCGTCTCGAAATCCGGCGGTTCGATCGCGACGGACAGCCCCCATGCCAGACGTGATTTCAGACGCGGCTCGAGACCGTCAACCTCGCGTGGATAGCGGTCGCAGGTGAGGATGATCTGTTGCTTGCCGTCGAACAGCGCGTTGAAAGTGTGGAAGAACTCCTCCTGCGTGCGGTCCTTGCCGGCGAAGAATTGGATGTCGTCGATCAGCAGCGCATCAACCTGCTGGAAGTTGCGCTTGAAGCCGTCCATGGCCTTGTCCTGCAGCGCCTTCATCATCGCGCTGAAGAACTGTTCCGAGCGCAGGTACATGACCCGCATCGCCGGATTGTTGGCGCGCATGGCGTTGCCGGCGGCGAACATCAAGTGAGTCTTGCCCAAGCCCGTGCCGCCATAGAGCAGCAACGGGTTGTGGGCGCGGTCGCCGGGTTTCTGCGCGGCCTGCATCGCGGCCGCGCGGCCGAGCTGGTTGCTGCGGCCCTCGACGAAATTGTCGAAGGTGTAGTGGCTGTCGAGATTGCCGTGGAACGGTTCGCCCGAGCGCGTCAACGCCGGCGCGGCGGACGCGAAAGGCTGCGCCGGCGCCACGCGCTTGAGTGCACCGATTTCAAGGCTGACGTCTTCGCTACCGGAAAAATGCGCAAGCAATTCGCGGATCCGGTCCAGGTAGCGGTCGCGGACCTGCTCGACCACGAAGGCATTGGGTGCGTACAGCACCAGCGCATCGTCGCGCTGGGTGGCCTGCAGAGGCTTGAGCCAGGTATGGACGTCCTCGGCGGGCAGTTCGGCTTCCAGCCGTTGCAGGCAGCGCGGCCAAGCGTCCATATGGGGGGTCAACGTCATCGAAAGGCTGGCCGTACGGCGTTGCGAAAACGTCGCGGAAGGCTCGTCGCAAGGGAGACCAGCAGACTACCACCGCGCCCGGGTGCACGCATGGGCTGTCAACCGGCAGAGGTCCCTGAGACCGTGGGAGCGAAGGAAGTCGCGACCGACTTTTATGTTCGACCCCTCCGCCCCCACAGGCGTTTGACCGCGCGGTGCGCCGCCGCTAGAATTCGCGGTCCAGTTCAGCCGACAGCCGCACGACCATGGCCACCAAGCGCACTTTCCAGCCCAGCAACATCAAGCGCAAGCGCGACCACGGCTTCCGTGCCCGCATGAAAACCGCCGATGGCCGCAAGATCCTGTCCCGTCGTCGCGCAAAGGGCCGCAAGGTTCTGTCGGCCTGAGCCTTGCTCGCGGCCGTGCCTTTGGCCGCAACCGTTTCGATGACGACTGCAGACGCGCGCTTTCCGCGGCAGGCGCGTGTGCGTGCGCGCGGCGAATTCGATGCCGTGTTCAAGCAGGCACGCCGCACCAGCGATCCCTTGCTTAGCCTGCACTGGTTGCCCGGTGACGCGCCCGCGCGGCTCGGGCTTGCCGTGTCGCGCAAGGTCGATCCGCACGCGGTCGGCCGCAACCGCATCAAGCGCGCATTACGTGAACAGTTCCGCGCGCTGCGCATGCAACTCGCCCTTGGAGACTACGTCTGCGTCGCGCGCTCGCCTGCGGCGAAGGCCGATGCGCGAACGTTGCGCGCGGTCTTGGTCAACTTGCTGCGCCGCGCCGGCGCATTGCCGCCACCCGACGCGGGCGGCACAATGCCGGGCTCGGCAAAACCCGACACTTTGTTTTCATCCGTTGATTCTTCTCCAACTTCCACGCCCGCGCCAGACGCCGGCTGAGCCTGTCGCTGCCTGATGAACCAGACCCGTGTTTTCCTGATTTTCGCCTGGCTCATGGTGGCGACCTTGTTGTGGATGGAGTGGGGCAAGGAGCGCGCCGCGCCCGCGCCGCGGCCCGAAACCACCAATGCGATGCCGACGAGTGCGACGTCGGGCACGGTGCCGACCGTCACCGGCGCGACCTTGCCGGCCGTTCCCTCGAGTGCAGCGACGACCACGCCCGCGACTCCCGCCATGGCGGGAGTGGTGCAACCCACGTCCGCGCAGGCCGTCACCGTCACCACCGATGTGTTGCGGCTGGTCATCGATGGCGGCGCGATCCGCAGCGCGGAACTGCTGCGCTATCCGCAGACGACGGAGCGCAACAGCGCGCCGGTGAAACTGCTCGACGACAGCGCCGCGCGTTTCTTCTCGGCGCAAAGCGGCTGGGTCAGTCAAGGCGGCGCGGCGCCGAATCACGAAAACGGATTCGTACCCGAATTACCAGCGCGCGAGTACGCGATGCCGCGCGGCGGACAGGGCGTCGACGTGCCTTTTGTCTGGCGCGGCCCCGACGGCGTAACCATCCGCCGCGTGTATTCGCTCAAGCGCAACCAATACGCCATCCACGTACGCGACGAAATCATCAACGCCAGTAGCGCTCCGTGGCAGGGCTACGTGTATCGCCAGCTGCTGCGCAATCCACCGCCGAGCAAGAGCGGCCTGACCAATCCGGAGGCCTACAGTTTCACCGGCGCGGCGTGGTACAGCCCGGAGGAAAAATACGAGAAGCGCAAGTACGACGATTTTGTCGACGACGGCACGCTCGACCGTCAGGTCAAGGGCGGCTGGATCGCGTTGCTCCAGCATTATTTCTTCGCTGCGTGGATTCCGTCGGCCAACGATGCGACCACGTTCTCGCTGGCGACGCCGCCGGCTAATGGCGGCACGCAGTATCTGGTGCGCGAACTCGGTCCCGGCGTCAACGTCGCACCCCGAACACGCGCGGCAACCGAAGCCACGTTGTGGATCGGTCCGAAGTTGCAGGATCGTCTCGACGACGTGGCGCCGGGCCTGGCGCTGTCGCTGGACTACGGAATGTTCACCTTCCTCGCCAAGCCGATCGCGTGGCTGCTGGCGCAGCTGCACCAGATCACCCACAACTGGGGCTGGGCGATCGTGCTGCTGGTGTTGCTGATCAAGCTCGCGCTTTATCCGCTGTCGGCCGCGCAGTACAAGTCGATGGCGAAGATGCGCAAGTTCCAGCCGCGCATCGCGCAGCTGAAGGAACGCTACGGCGACGACAAGCAGAAGTTCCAGATGGCAATGATGGAGCTGTACAAGAAAGAGAAGATCAACCCCGTCGGCGGCTGCCTGCCCGTGTTGTTGCAGATGCCGATCTTCCTCGCGCTGTACTGGGTATTGCTGGAGTCGGTAGAGCTGCGCCAGGCACCATGGATCCTGTGGATCCAGGACCTGACCGCGCGGGATCCGTTCTTCATCCTGCCGGTGTTGAACGCAGTCGTGATGTGGGCCACGCAGAGACTGTCGCCAGCCGTCGGCATGGATCCGATGCAACAGAAGATGATGCAGATCATGCCGCTGGTGTTCGGCGTGATGTTTGCCTTTTTCCCGGCAGGCCTGGTGCTGTACTGGGTCACCAATGGTTCGCTGGGATTGCTGCAGCAGTGGTGGATGACGCGCAAGTACAGCGTAGAGCCGGTCAAGGTCTGAGTTACACGCAGCTACAAACGCGACCAACGCTTGCGAAGCGGGGGTACTAAACGTGCCCCACCCTACGCATCGGTTTGAGATGATGGGTTGATGCTGCTCACCGATACGATTGTTGCCATCGCCACGCCTGCCGGAGCCGGCGGCGTTGGCATCGTGCGGTTGTCGGGTATGAAGGCGCGCGACATCGCGGCGCACATCTGCAATATGCCGCTACAAGTGCGACACGCGCACCACGTTCGTTTTCACGACGCCGTCGGCGACGCGATCGATGACGGCATCGCGCTGTATTTCGCCGCGCCCGCCAGTTTCACCGGAGAAGACGTGGTCGAACTGCAGGCGCACGGCAGCCCGGTCGTGTTGCAGCAACTGGTCGCACGCTGCTGCGCGCTCGGCGCGCGTCATGCGCGGCCCGGCGAGTTCAGCGAGCGTGCCTTCGTCAACGGCAAGCTCGACCTCGCCCAGGCTGAAGCGATTGCGGACCTGATTACCGCATCCGACACCCGCGCCGCGCGCGCCGCGCGCCGTTCGCTGGACGGCGTGTTCTCGCAGCGGGTCAAGGCGATCGCCGCCGAATTGCTGGTGCTGCGCGTGCAGATTGAAGCCACCATCGATTTCGTCGACGAGCCCATCGACACGTTGGGCGGACGCGCATTGAAACAACGTCTCGCTGCCGCGCACGGCGCGATGAACCTACTGCTGGCCGAAGCGCAGCGCGGACAGAAGCTGCGCGACGGACTGCACGCCGTCATCGTCGGCCCCCCCAATGCGGGCAAGAGTTCGCTGCTCAACGCGCTCGCCGGCAGCGACCGCGCCATTGTCACCGACATCGCCGGCACCACCCGCGATGTGTTGCGCGAAGCGATCCGCATCGATGGCGTCGAGCTGCTGCTGGTCGATACCGCCGGCCTGCGCGATGGCGGCGATGCGATTGAACGCGAAGGCATGCGCCGCGCGCACGACGAACTGCAACGCGCTGATCTCGCCATCGTCGTGCTCGACGCACGTGATCCACAGGGCGGCATGGAGGCCATCGCGGAGGCCATCGCCGATGTACCGCAGCGCCTGCTGGTGCATAACAAGGCCGACTTGCTGGACGGACCGGCGCCCACCGACAGCAACGACACGCTGTGGGTGTCGGCCAGGACCGGTGCCGGCTTGGAGCGGCTGCATGTGTTGCTGCGCAGGCTTGCAATCGGTGATTCTGCCGATGCCGGTGATGGCGCGTTCACCGCCCGCGCCCGCCATGTCGATGGCCTGCAGCGCGCCGGACGGCACATCCAGATGGCGCAAGCGCAACTGGCGCACGAAGCGCTTGACCTGGCAGCGGAGGAAATGCGCCTTGCCCACGACGCGCTGGGTGAAATCACCGGCCGGCTGCTGCCAAATGACCTACTCGGTCACATTTTTGCGACTTTCTGCATCGGAAAGTAGCTCCGCCGGCACGGGACTTGCATTGGCATGTTGACAAACGCGGCCCGCTGTCGCGTTCTACACTCATCAGCACCCGCCGCATCCTCCAGGGGGAGTCATCGATGTACGCCGCCAAGCAACGCAACGCCAAAAAGAAACTGCACCCGTTCCCTACCCACTTCGCCACCGGATTGCTGGTGTTGTGCGCCCTGTCGGCATGCAAGAAAGATCCCGAAACCGCGCCGGGTGCGGCCGCGCCCGGTACGCCCGCCGCTGCCCAGGCGGTTCCGCCACAGCAGGCAGTCTCGGCCCGAGTGCAGGCGATGAGCGCCGAGCAGCTGCGCGAAGCCGCTGGCACAGCGCTCAACGAGCAGCGGCTCTACGCGCCCGCCGGCAACAACGCGATGGAGTACTACCTTGCGCTGCGCGACAAGCAGCCGAACGATCCTGCCGTGTCCAGCGCATTGACCGACCTGCAGCCATACGCGTTGATCGCGACCGAGCAGAGCATCGGCCGCGATGATTTCGTCGAGGCCCAGCGCCTGTATGCCTTGATGGACAAGGCCGATCCGAAGGCGCCGGCGTTGCCGCGCCTGAAGACCAGCATCGCGACGGCCCAGCAGGCCTTCGCGCAGCGTGCGGTGGACGAAGTCGCGCAGACCGAGGAAGACGCCAAGCGCCAGGCCGAGCTGGAGAAGACACGTCTGGCAGAGCAGCAGGCCGCGCAACAGCAGGCTGCCGCACAACTGGCCGCACAGCAGCGCGCTGCCGCTGCCGCGCCACCGCCGGCAGCAGCTGCGCCGCAGCCTGCCGCTGCGCCACCGCCGCGCCCGGTCGCCGCGCAACCA
>JALYOU010000112.1 GCA_030856725.1 Pseudomonadota bacterium | reverse complement strand
GCCAGCGCCGCCTCCTGCACGAAGTCCAGCAACTGCTCTTTCGCAAGTTCCAGCAGCGCGAGAAATGTCACCACCACGCCGAGCTTGCCCTCACGCGGCTCGAACAATGACTCGAAACGGTGGAACTTGCCGCCGTGCAGCCGCGTCAGCAGGTCGCTCATACGCTGCCGCACGCTGAGCGCGTCGCGTTTGATCGCGACCTGCGTGTACAGCTCGGCGCGCTTGAGCACGTCGTGGAGCGCCAGCAACATCTCGCGCAGATCGACCGGCGGCGGCAACCGCACCGCCGCGCGATCCGGCACGAAGGCGCTGGCGACGCTGGTGTCGCGGTCCAGCCGTGTCAGCCCGTCGATATCTTCAGCAGCCTGCTTGAAGCGTTCATATTCCTGCAGGCGGCGCACCAGCTCGGCGCGAGGATCGCCTTCCTCAGTCTCGTCGATGACCGCACGCGGCAGCAGCATGCGTGATTTGATCTCAGCCAGGATCGCGGCCATCACCAAGTACTCAGCGGCGAGTTCGAAGCGCAGCTCGTGCATCGCCTGGATGTAGTCGACGTACTGCCGGGTGATCTCGGCGACGGGGATATCGAGGATGTCCAGGTTCTGCCGGCGGATCAGGTACAGCAGCAGGTCGAGCGGGCCCTCGAACGCCTCGAGGATGATTTCCAGCGCGTCCGGCGGGATGTACAGGTCCTGCGGGATCTGCAGCACGGGCTGGCCGAGCACCATCGCCAGCGGCATTTCCTGCTGCTGCGGTCGTGCGTTCTCGGCGGGCGGGGTCGCGGCGGGCGCGGAAGTTTGTGTCATCGGGTCGGCACGGAGCCGTCAGGTCAGGGCTGGAGCATGTCAGACATGAAACATGCGAGCGCATGGTCCACGCCGCAGTGGTTTTCTTGCAAAAACATCGTGCATCGAAGCCGACGCGATATTACGAAAACGCCTTCAGGCAATGCGCGCCGAGCGGAGGCGGAAAGCGAAGAGGTCGTTGGGCGCGTGGCCGGTTGGGGGCAGCGAATCGTGCCGGGTCGCGGCGGCCGCTGCATACGGCCTCGAATCAATCGTTCACACACCAATTGATGGCTAGGGTACGGGCTGCGGTTGCGGGTGTCCAGCGTGCCGGATGCCAATGTTGCCCCTGTAGGAGCGGCTTTCAGCCGCGAGCTCTTGATTCTGCGGATGCGTGCAAAGAGCTCGGGGCTGAGGCCGTCCTCAACAATGGCCTGCCGGCCCAATAGAATTAAGTTTCGATCAGGAGCAGCAAATCCATGTGGTATGCCATTGAGGGGTATGACGGTGAAGGTGCATTAGCCAGGCGCGGCGAACATCGCCCCGCGCATCTGGCGCGTTTGATGGCCTTGCGTGATGAAGGCCGGTTATTGCTGGCGGGGCCGTGTCCGGCGATCGACGCGGAAGATCCGGGCCCGGCCGGGTTCAGCGGCAGCATCGTGATCGCGGAATTTCCCACGCTGGCCGACGCGCGTGCGTGGGCGGACGCTGATCCGTATGTGGGCGGCGGCGTTTATGCGCGCACGGACGTGCGGGCGTTCAAGCCGGTGCTGCCATGAGCATGTCTGGTGACGGCATGCGCATTGACAACAGCGTGCGCGTCGAGGCGATCCGAATTGCCCTCGAAGCCGCATTCATGCCGGACCAGCTAGAGATTCGCGACGACAGCCATCGCCATGCCGGGCATGCGGGAGCGAAGGATGGGCGAGGGCATTTCAGCGTCATCATCGTCAGTGGCGCATTCGCCGGAATGAACGCCGTGGCGCGCCACCGGGCGATCTATGCCGCTTTGGGCGACTTGATGACGACCGACATCCATGCGCTGGCGATCAAGACCCAGACGCCAGACGAAACGTAGGGCGGGCCTTGGCCACCACTTTGACGGGAGGTAGCCGCATCCAGCTCTCTGTTCCAGCTTCCTCCCACCCGTCATTCCCGCTTTCGCGGGATTGACGGCTGAAAGAGTTCTGCGCTCATCCTGAGTCCTGAGCTCATTTGAAAAAGAAGCCGACAGCACGACAATGACGAGCAAATGCCGGGTGAGGCACGCCCTGCGACCACCGTTATACTCGACGCCAACTTCGATGCCATCGTCGAATTGTCGCCCTTTTAATCAATGACATAGCGGCTATTCCGAATCCATTGCAACAGCTGCGTCGGGACACCCGGCACACATAGAGACCGCCAACGCCACATGCGCCTGTCCACGATCAAGCTCTCCGGCTTCAAATCCTTCGTCGATCCCACCACGCTGCACCTGCCGACCAACATGACCGGCGTGGTCGGCCCCAATGGTTGCGGCAAGTCCAACATCATCGACGCCGTGCGTTGGGTAATGGGCGAAAGCTCGGCCAGCCGCCTGCGTGGCGACTCGTTGACCGACGTGATCTT
>JALYOU010000090.1 GCA_030856725.1 Pseudomonadota bacterium | reverse complement strand
AATTCGTAGGGTTGGTTGTTTGAGGCTAGAAAACAAAGCCCGCCTTTCGGCGGGCTTTGTTTTTTGGATCAAGAGCTGGATCCCCCGCTCGCTCATCCTGAGCCTGTCGAACGACGCGGGGATGACGAATCGGAAAACCCGCGCGCTTTGCACACGCGCCAATCCGTCACCGAACCGCGAATTCCCGCGTCTGCGCCAGCGCACCATTCACCCACAGCTCGAACTTGTAGTTGCCGGCCGGGAAGCCGTCGGGCTTGCTGATGCTGAAGTCGTGCGTAGCCGGGCCGGTGGTGTTCACCGTCTTCACATCTTCGTGCACGGTCTGGCCGTCCTGGTAGAGCCACTTGCCGGTGACGTTGGCACCAGTGGCGGTGCCGGTGGTCGCGACGGAGGCGTGGATGGTGTCCTTCTGCGCGAACGTGGTGGCGGGCGCTGTCACTTTCATGTCGGCGCCGACGCTGTTGCCCAGGTCGATTCCGCTGACAGCAAAGTCGGAGGCCGGCATCGGCATGGGTGCAGGCGCGGGCATCGACGCCGGATCGGTGATGACCGGCGGCACGACGGCGACGTCGTCGTTCTTCTTGCAACCGACCAGCGCGACACCGCTGATGAGCAGCGCGGACAACAGATATTTAACAGGCGTGTCTTTCATGGCATGCGTTCCTTGGAGTGAAGAGTTGCAACGGATGACGATCGCTTGCGACCGTCGAAGTGGGATACGTGCAGGTTGATGATTCGGGGTTGCGTATCGCTACGATCAATCGTCGTCGCCACCGCCGTCCAGATCGATCGCCGGGATGCGCAGCACTTGGCCGGGATGGATCAGGTCGGGGTCGTCAAGCTGATCACGGTTGGCGTCGTAGATCGCACGCCATTTGTTGGACCTGCCGTAGTGGTTCTTCGCGATCTTCGACAGCGAATCGCCGGACGCCACGGTGTAACTGCGCTCCGTAGCCGCAGGCGTGATGTCCTGGCCGGAGGTGCGGAAACCGCCCTGGACGTTGGAGAAATCAGGCCGGCTTGAACCAGACCTGCTTGAATCCGGCTTGTTCGAATCCGGTTTGTCATCCATGCGCGCGGTGCTTTTCGCGCCGCCTTGGACATTGGAAAAATCAGGCTTTCGATCCTGGCTCATGCAGGGCGCTCCTCCCCTTCGGGTGTCGGGGTGCGACACGGTTGCATGCGGCCTGTTAAGAATTCATCGCGTCGGTGTGAAGTCCCGCACGGCCGCGATCACTGGCGCAGATCGCGCGTGAGCGGCGGTGCGGGCGTCCCGGGCGTCGCGCGCCACGGGTTGATGTCCAGCCCGCCGCGGCGCGTGTAGCGCGCCTGCACCGACAGCATCTGCGGGCGGCACTGCCGCAGCACGTCGATGAAGATGCGTTCGACGCATTGTTCGTGGAATTCGGCGTGGTTGCGGAACGACAGCAGGTAGCGCAACAGGCCTGCACGATCGATGCGCGGACCGCGGTAGTGCAGATGCAACGACGCCCAGTCCGGCTGCGCCGTGACCGGGCAGTTGGATTTCAGCAACTGCGAACTCAGGCGTTCGTCGATGACGTCATCGTGCGCCAGCAGGTGCCGCGCATCGGGTGGCCCGTAATCGTCGATGGCAATGTCGAGGTCATCGATGCACGCGCCCGGTTCGACCGCCTGGACGAATACCGGCAAACCGGACTGCACGTCGACCCGCGCACCGGCCGTGCGCGACAGGTCGGAGGCGATTGCCTGCATGGCGATGTCGTGGTCGTCGAAGCGATGCGCGTTGAGCGAGTTGAGATAGAGCTTGAGCGACTTGGATTCGATCAGGCTGGGCGAATCGCAGGGCACCACGATCGTGGCCGTCGCCACCTGCGGCTTGCCGCGCGGATCGAGCCAGCTGAGTTCGTAGGCATGCCAGCGGTCGTGGCCGATGAAGGGCAATGGCGTGTTGATGCCGATCGCGTCTCGGCCCGCGCTGCGCGCGATGGGGAACAGCAGACTGGGGTCGTAGGTCTGCGGGTAAGCCGTATCCTGGCCGAGCAGGGAATCGTGCGCGGTGTTCATGGGGGCATTCTATGGCGCAAGCGGTGTAATTCGTTATGGACACTTTTTGAAGCTTCCGCGCCTGAGCGCGGGTAGCTTTCTTTGCTGGCTCAAAGAAGGCCACCAAAGAAATGCCATTTCTTTTGGCAAAGTCCACAACCCGCGGCTGAGAAATCATGACTAATTTTCCGACTCGGCATCCTGCCTCGATCGGAAACGGCGCACATCCTGTGCGCCGCCATTCGGGTCGAGGGACTCCACCTTTCTTCATTTGCACGAATGTGAAAAGCAGGCTCGCCGCGTGGATGAGGCGCGTATGTGAGCATTGGCTCGCGTAGCCAAAGCCCCAAGGCCGGACGGCAGCGAGACTTCTCGAAAAAAGCCCGCCCACTCGCGTTTGCCCCGCGTCCATGCCAGTCTTCGCCGACGAAGCCAGCCATCGGGAATTGCATGATCGACACGCCGCAACACTCCTCATCGGAGCCGAACGTCTCGAAACCGCTGCAGGGCGACGCCGCGCTGATCCGCGCGATCGGTTCCTTCGCCCTGGCCGCGGCGGTGATGAACATCATCGTCGGCGGCGGCATCTTCCGCATGCCGTCGGCGCTGTCGGCACAGATGGGCGCGGCCGCCCCGCTGGCGCTCGTGGCCGGCGCGCTGGCGATCATTCCGATTGCCTTGTGCTTTGCCGCCATCGGCAGCCGCGCCGCGGCGACGGGCGGGCCGTACACATATCTGGTGGCAACGTTCGGACCCTTCGCCGGGTTCATCGCGGGCGCACTGATGTGGGTCAGCAACGTCACCTCGAGCGCCGGCGTCGCGGCCGCGTTGTCGGTGCAGGTCGCCAACCTGCAGCCCTATTTCGCGCAGCCGGTGGCGCGCGCGCTGCTGCTCACAGGCGTGTACATCGCCCTGTTCGTGTTGAATGCCTACGGCGTGAAACTCGGCGCGCGCGCGATCACCGTACTGGCGGCGCTGAAGCTGACACCGCTGTTCCTGTTGTCGGCCATCGGGCTGTTTTTCGTCGACTGGAGCCAGGTCAGTTTCGCCGTCGGCGACGTGCCGTCGTGGAGCGCGCTCGGCGCGGGCATGGTGCTGGTGATGTTTGCCTACTCGGGGATGGAAACCGCTTTGGTGCCGTCGGGCGAAGTGCGCGATCCCTCGCGCAGTGTGCCGCGCGCGACGATGGCCGCAGTCCTGCTGGTGGTGGTGCTGTACCTGTCACTGCAGATCGTTGGACAAGGCGTGCTCGGGCCCAGGCTCGCCGACAGCGGCGTGCCGATCGCCGACACCGCCGGCGCGTTATGGGAACCGGGGCGCGTGCTGCTGCTGCTCACGGCGATCGTGTCGATGACCGGCTTCATGCTCGGCAATCTGTTGGGCTCCTCCCGCCTGCTGTTCGCGCTTGGCCGCGACGGCTATCTGCCAACTGTATTGGCGAATGTCAGCGCGAAGCACCGCGTGCCGCTGCTGGCACTGGTCGCGCATGCCGGGCTGGCGCTGCTGCTCGCCCTCGGCGGCAGTTTCGACGCGCTGGCGCTGATTTCGGGCGGCGCGATCTCTCTGGTGTACATCCTTGTCAGCATCGCCGCGTGGCGCGCGCAGCGCATGAACCTGCGTGAGCGCGGCGAACCGTTCGTGCTGCCAGGCGGACCGGCGATTCCGTTGCTTGCCGTCGTTGCGATGATCGCGATTGTCGCGACGCTGACGTCAAAGGAATGGATGGCGATTGGCATCGCGATGGTGGTGCTGGTGGCGATCTACGGCGGCTTGCGGCTGATGCGCAGGACGCCGGCGCTGTAGAAAAAAGCGTTCAGTCCCAACCCGGCAGCTTTCCGCGCTCCAGACCGCCCACCTCGAACACCGCTGTCCGTGTCCCGCCTGCTTTCACCGGAAACTCGATCGCCACGATTTTTGCGTCGTTCGACATCCGCCACAACGCCCGCTCATCCTCGATGAACATTGCGATCGCCTCATCGGTGTTGGGCCTTGTCGCCGCCATTGCTTTGGGCGCGGCGTCATCCACCTTGACCTGCACCCTGCAACCGCCCGGGCAACGGAAATCGCCGGCCTTCAGCACCAGATACGCGCTGCGTCCCCATGCAGGATGATCGCGAAAGATCAGCTGCACCGGTGTTTCGCCACTGCCATCGACATCGACCGCGTCGCGCGCGTCGATCGCCGCTGAGGTCTGCGTGCCGCCTTTTACTTTGCCGCCTTTCACGGACACGTCCGCGTAGTTCCACAAACCGGTCAGGCGCCGCTCGTCTCGCAAGGCATCGGCCTTGGTCTTGATTTCTTCGTAGCGTTCCTTGACCTTCGCCGCCGCCTGCGTGCCGGCATGATCGAGCAGCAGGAAGTCGGCGTTGGCGCGCGCCAGCTCCCAGTTCTGCTGCGCCAACGCGTCGTCGAATTGCTGGAGCATCGGCGCGGCGGCCTGTTCCTTTGCGGCTTGCTGCGCGGCGGCGATCGCCTGTGGATCCTCGCCCTTGCATGCGGCAAGGACGAGTGCGCAACAGAGCAAGAACGAGATGTGCTTGATGGCTTTTGGCAGCTTCGTGCCTGTCTTCATAACGATCATCTCATTCGGTAAGGCACAAAAAAAGTAACAAGTCGTTCCCGCGCAGCCGGAAGCGCTTTATCAACAGCGAAGCTGGCCAATCCATGCATGCAGATTTGCCGACTTCGGAGTC
Source organism: Pseudomonadota bacterium (assembly GCA_030856725.1). GTDB lineage: Bacteria > Pseudomonadota > Gammaproteobacteria > Xanthomonadales > Xanthomonadaceae > JALYOU01. The sequence continues at coordinate 2,726 of JALYOU010000090.1, read as the reverse complement.
TGCTCGTCAGAGCGACTTCGAGCATGGGCTCCAGCCTAAGCGGGAGTGACTATCAAACCCTTACTTCGCTGGCGTCGTCTGCGCCGGCATCGCCTCTTCCCCGGCCGGCGCTTGTTTCACCGCAGGCGAAGGCTTCGGCTTCGCTTCGGCGATGACCTTCTCCACCGAGCCGCTGGTGATCGGGTGGTAGCCCGGCTTCGCTTTCGCGTAGACCGCCTTGGCGAAAGCGAGACCGTCCGTCGTGGCGGCCAGCGCTTCGTAGGTCGGCATGATGAGTTTGCGGCGGCCGATGCGCTGCAGGAATTCGCCCGTCGCCACGCGTGCATCCGCATAGCCGCTTCGCACCGTTAGCGGATACCAGCGCTGCGCGATCTCGCCATTGGCGGTGCCGGTGAACTTGTACGCGGCGTCGAGTTGCCTGAGCTGATCAAGCGTGAGCGTCTCCGGCATGCCTTCGATGAAATGCACCCATTCCTGCGTGGTCCATTTAGACGTGAACGAGGGCACCGGCAGCTTGTCGCTGCCCAGCCACGCCAGTCGCGCCGCATCGACCAGGCTCATGCGCTGCGATGCCGTCTTCGGTGCAGTGGCCGGCACGCCGGCGCCGTAAATCCATTCCTCCATCTCCGCATCGGTGACCTTGCCGGGATATTTCGCCAGCAGGTTGGTCCTGGCGTAATCGATGAAGGTCGTGGTGGGGATGCTCTGGAACGCGAAATGATCAAAGTATCCTTTCAGGAACGCATCGAAATTTTCGCGGCCGAAGCGCTGCTCCAGGAATTGCAGGAACCACGCGCCCTTGGTGTACACGGTCGCGCTGGATGAGCCATCCGGATCGGGTAAAGCATCGGCCTTCAACGCCAGCGCCTGCAGTTTCGGATCAAGCTCTTTGTACTCGGCGGCGAGTTCGTTTCGCTCGATCACGTTCTCCATGTCGGCGCGTTCCTTGCCGTACAGCGATTCGATGATGCGGTTCTCGACATAGCTGGTGAAGCCTTCGTTGAGCCATGCGTCCTTGGCGCTGGAGAAGGTGACCAGGTTGCCCGACCAGCTGTGCGCGAGTTCGTGGGCGATCAGCGACACCAGCGACTGGTCGCCGACGATCACGGTGGGCGTGGCGAAGGTCAGGCGCGGATTTTCCATGCCGCCGTACGGGAACGACGGCGGCAGCACCAGGATGTCGTAGCGGCCCCAGCGATACGGGCCGTACAACGCCTCGGTGGTGGTCATCATCTTTTCGGTGTCGGCGAATTCGGCCGCGGCCGGTTTGGCCATCGACGGCTCGGCCCACACGCCGGCACGCGCGGAGATCGGTTCGAACACCAGGTCGCCAACCGCGATCGCCAGCAGGTACGACGGAATCTTCTGCGGCATGGTGAAGGTGTAATCGCCGTCACGCGCCGCGTTCGGATCGTTGTCGGCGCTCATCAGCACCATCGCGTTGTCCGGTGCGGTGACATGCGCGGTGTAGGTGAAGCGGACGCGCGGCGTGTCCTGCAGCGGCACCCACGAACGTGCATGAATCTGCTGCGACTGGCTGAACATGAAGGGGGTTTTCTTGCCGGCCGTCATCGACGGCTCCAGCCACTGCAGGCCGGAGGCTTGCGGCGAGGTCTTGTAGGTCACGCGCATCTTCGTGCTGCGCGCGGGCGTTTCGATGGTGAGTTTGCTGCCCAGCGTCGCGTCGGCGGGTGCGAGTGCGAACTGCAATGTTGTCCACTGTCCGCCCGCTTCGCCTTCGACTTTTTCGATGGTCAAGTCGCGGGTATCGAGCACGAGTTGCGTCGCGGTCTTGTCGAGCCAGTCGAGGGTGAAAGTCGCGGTGCCGGCGATCTGCTTGCTGGCGAAATCGATGGCCAGATCGAGCGCAAGGTCGGTGGTCTTGACCTTGTCAGGTTGTGCGTACGAGTGCTCGTCGGTTTCGGCGGCGACTGACGGCATGGCGGCCTCGGGTTTCGCGACTGGCGTGATGACGGCAGGCGCGGCGCTTTCGCGCGCGCAGCCAGCGGCCAGCAGGGCGGTAAGGGACAGGGCAAGCAGAGTGGGTTGGCGCATGGGAAACCCGCAGCGTGAGGGAAGGGCGAGTTTACCGTCGCGCGGGGGCGGGGTGATGGTGGCAATCACGCTTCTGGCATGCACGAGACCCGCTGCTTGCTTTTCGTAGGAACAGCTTCAGCCGCGAGTTCTGATTGCCTATCGGATCAAGAGCCCGCGGCTGTAGCCGCTGCTGCGAAGTGTGGACGCTCTTCCCCCCGACTTCCGGCACGTACACGCCGTCGCGCTGCCCGTTCATGCTTTCCACATGCGAACACTTTTCTTCTTCGGCATGCTGCTCTTTGCGCACGCCGCCAGCCCCGCGCACGCCGCCGAACCCGTGCAGGTGCCCCGCGTCGCCACCGACATCGTGGTGGATGGCCAGCTCGACGAAGTCGCATGGACACAGGCGGCCACCGTTGATCTCGCGTTTGAGACCTCACCTGGCGACAACATTGCAGCCTCCGTGAAAACCACCGCCCGCATCGCCTACACCGCCGATGCACTGCTGCTCGCGTTCCGCGCCGAAGATCCCGACCCGGCGAAAATCCGCGCCTTCCTGCGTGACCGCGATGCGCTGTACAGCGATGATTTCCTCGGCGTGATGCTCGACACCTTCGACGACCAGCGCCGCGCCTACGAATTCTTCGTCAATCCGCTGGGCGTGCAGGCCGACCTGATCCGCGACGAGG
>JALYOU010000035.1 GCA_030856725.1 Pseudomonadota bacterium | reverse complement strand
CGGACTGAAGCCGCCGCCGCAGCGAAGAAGGCCTTGGACAAGGGCGTGAAGAAGCCCGAGGAAGCGCGGCGGCTCTTGAAGTAACAGGGATAACACTGAAACATGGTGGCGCGCGCCTGCTGGAACTGGCCCGCAGCATTGGGTTAAGCTAGGAAGTCCTGCCGCCGAATGGTCGCAGGACACCAATATTCCACGGCGCCTCGACGCCACGCCCCATTCCAGAGCCTGCGCATGACGGAAAAACTCGGCAAACACGAGAACAAAGACGACGGCGAAGGGCTCAGCTGGCCGCGCATCATCGGTGTCTCGTCCGCAATGGCCTTCCACGTCGGCGCATTGCTGTTGCTGCTGGCGCCGATTGCGGCGCCGCCTTCGGAGGACCTTGAGGACGACCGCGTCGATGTGACCTTCATCGAACCACCACCACCGCCACCACCGCCGCCGCCGCCGCCGCCGGAAGAGGTGAAGCCGATCCAGATCAAAGAGATCACGCCTCCCCAGCCGACAGTGTTGCCGCCGCCGCCCGAGGCGCCGCCGATCATCGTGGATACTCCGCGCCCCTCGGATGTACAGGCGCCACCGCCCGCGCCGCCAGCGCCGCCACCGCCCGCGCCGCCGGACATCGGTGGTGGTGAAGTGGATGCCAGCACCCGATCCCGCTACCCGATCAGTTACCCGCCTGCCGCGGCGCGCGTGCGCGCGCAAGGCTTGACCGTCATCAAGATCACGTTTGATGCGTCCGGTAATGTCACGAACGCAGAGGTGTTCAAGAGCAGCGGCAACCGTGATCTGGACCGGGCGGCGCTACAGGGCGTCAAGCGATGGAAGGTCAACCCGGCCCGTAGAAATGGGCAGCCTGCGGGCGGTCAAGCAACAGTTGATGTCAACTTCACTCTCCCAAGTTAGTTTGTTTTAGCGTCAGTTCGGCAGTAGCCGTTTTTTATCCCATCCACAAATCTAAAGGTAAGCGTCATGCTGCAGGAAACCACAACCGCTGCTGCGACCGCCGGCAACAACAATGCCGCAGCGCTCCAGCAAATGAGCTTCAGCCATCTGCTCCAGAATCTCGACCTCGTCGGCTGGGTGGTCTTGATCACCCTGGTCATCATGTCGGTGATGTCGGTGTACTGGATCGTCATCAACTTCCTCAAGAACATGCGCCTGCGCGGTCGTGCCGATCGCGTGGTCAGTACGTTCTGGGAAACCACCAACGCGCAGGACGCGATCCGCTACATGGAAGAGCAGCCGAAAAGCGAGCCCTTCTCCAAGATCGCGCTCGATGCGGCCCAGGCCGCGGCCCATCACCAGCGTCACGAAGGCTCGCGCCTGGTCGAGTCGCTGAACCGCTCCGAGTTCGTCGACCGCGCGCTGCGCCAAGGCGTGACCCGCGAGTCGATGCGCCTGGAAAGCGGCCTGACAGTGCTGGCGACGGTCGGTTCGACCGCCCCGTTCGTCGGCTTGCTCGGTACTGTGTGGGGCATCTACCACGCGCTGCTGCGCATGGGCTCCAGCGGTGACGCATCGATCAACGCGGTGGCCGGCCCGGTCGGCGAGGCGCTGATCATGACCGCGATCGGCTTGTTCGTTGCCATCCCGGCAGTGCTTGCGTACAACTTCTTCGTACGCCTGAACCGCGTCACCAACAACAAGTTCGACACCTTCGCGCATGACCTGCACGATTTCTTTGCGACTGGTTCGCGCGTTGGCGAAGTCGAGGTCCGTCGCTAAGCGACGCGACGGCCCCGGCACGATGATCATCCAGGAAACCTGTCATGGCCTTCAGTAGCGAAACCGAAAGCGGCGGCGTGATGGCGTCGATCAACGTCACGCCCCTCGTGGACGTGATGCTGGTGCTGTTGATCATCTTCATGATCACCACGCCGCTGATGTCCCATAAGACGCAGGTCAAGCTGCCGCAGGCCAATCTCGACGACAAGGAAGCGGCAAAGCAGGAAACCGCGCCGATCACGATCGCCGTGACCGAGGATGGCGCGATCTTCTGGAATGACGAGCCGATCACCAAGGCATTGATGGAAAGCCGTCTGTCGAGCGCGGCCCAGCTCACCCCACAACCGCCGCTCAACCTGCGCGGCGACCGCACCACCAAGATGCGCGTCATCAACGAGATCACCAAGATCGCCCAGCAGCAGGGCATGTTGGACATCGGTTACGTTGCGACGGCCGAACGCCGCTGATCCGGGAGAACCCTCATGTCATTCGCATCCGATTCCACCGGCGGCCCGATGAGCGAGATCAACGTCACGCCGCTGGTCGACGTGATGCTGGTGTTGCTGATCATCTTCATGGTGACCATGCCGATCCAGTCGTACCCGATCGACGTCGACCTGCCGCAGAAATCGCTGACGCCGCCGGTCAATCCGAAGGAACCGCCGGAGCCGATCAAGCTGCGCATCGACGCAGCGAGCCAAGTGTATTGGAACGACTCGCCGACACCGGTTTCTGCTTTGCAGAACATGATGGCAGCTGAAGTACAGCGTGATCCGACCAATCAGCCGACGCTCGAGATCGACACCAACGACGATGCCGAGTACGAGATACTGGCCAAGGTGCTGGCAGCCGCCAAGAACGCCGAGATGATCAAGATCGGATTCGTGCAGAAGTAATAGGTGCAGAAGTAATAAGTGCAGAAGTAATAGGTGCGGAAGTAGCCCGCAACACACCTTCAAGCAAGACCGCAGCCCGCTGCGGCGCTTACCGAAAAAGTGGATTTTGGATGCCGCCCCGCAAGGGCGGCATTTTTTTGTGCCTGAACTTTTATGCGGCCATCACATGGCTGGGGCGGTAAGAAAATCACGGCGCTATGCCGGGCATAGGGAGAAAGACATGGCCTTTGCTCACACGCAGACACGCGCGGTGATGGCCCAGCCCCCACCACTGCGGCGGAAGCATCGGTTCCACCTTGCAAGAATCGAGGCGTGACGGATATTCCGGCTGCCTACGCCGTATCGGAACCCTCAGAAGCACGCCGCAGAATATGCAGATAGTCGGTCACGGCGCGGTGCAATCCTGTAGTCAGTGCGCCGCTGATCAGCGCATGGCCGATGGACACTTCCAGCACCTGCGGGACGCCGCGCAGGAACACCTCCAGATTCGACTGGCTCAAGTCGTGTCCCGCGTTGACGTCGAGACCGGCCGCCTGCGCACGCCGCGCCGTCTGCGCGCACGCGGCCAGCGCATCGTGGAACTGTCCTGCGACGTGCGCCTGCGCGTAGGGGCCGGTGTATAGCTCGATGCGGTCTGCGCCGACCAAGGCCGCCTGTTCGACATCGGCGCCGGCATCCACGAACAGGCTCACCCGGCACCCCATTGTTTTCAATGCGGCGATCTGCGGCCGCAGGCGCTCGCCATCGCGTGCGAAATCGAAGCCGTGGTCGGAGGTGAGTTGCCCGTCGTCATCGGGCACCAGCGTGGCCTGCGCGGGGCGCGCCTGCTCGCAGAGGGTAGCGAAGCCGGGATAGCCCGCGCGTGGCGGCGCGAAGGGATTGCCTTCGAGATTGAATTCGACGCCGTACTCGCGCGTCAGAGCCGCCAGTGCCAGCACGTCCTCGGCGCGGATGTGGCGTGCGTCGGGGCGCGGGTGCACGGTGATGCCATGCGCACCGGCGTCCAGGCAGGTGCGGGCGGCCAGTACGACATCGGGTTCGCTGCCGCCGCGCGAATTGCGCAGCACCGCGATCTTGTTGACGTTGACGCTGAGCGCGGTCATCGGCGCGCGGCCGTTGACCGGCCGTTTGCAGATTGGCCGGCCCTAAACCAGCAACCTTCGATCACGAAACCGGCGGCTCCGGCGCCTGCGCGGCGACGCGCCGGGCTTCGGCCTGTTCGCGCATGCGGCGCATTTCGTCGGGATTGAGCATCAGCGACTCGTCGCGGCTGCGGCTGCCGACGCGGCTTGCGAACAGCCCCATCACCCACGCCACCATCGCGCCGAGCGCGATCAGCAGGCACAGGAAGGCCAGCGCAACGGAACTGGTCTTGAAGGCGGCCGCGAATGCGGCCAGTGCCACCAACAGGAAGAGCCAAGGCATTGCATCTACTCCTATCGCAATCCATTGATTTCGCCGGCAGTTTAGCGCGAACCAAACCAGGCTCAAGCCGTCTGGACGGGCGTTTCGGCCACTCGTCGCCCGGGACAGTCGACGAGTGGAAATCACGTCACCGCCGGACCTGGTGCGTCATTCCGCGTCATCCGACAAGCTCCGGATGCGACGGACTGCGCAGGTAGCAACCGTCGTAAACAGTTGCGCAGCGAATGCCAACGGGCATGGCGAGCCACCATGCCTATGAATTTACAACCGGTGGAATTGCTTGCTTACGGATAGCGCGTCGACATGGATGTCCGGCCGCCCATCCTGAGCTTGTCGGGTGACGCGGGAATGACGAGCAAAAAAAGAATCGGTGCATCCCTGATTCCGAATCCCCGAATCCCCGAATCCCTAAAGCAATGGCGAAAACAACCGCGCCAGCGCCTCCGGCAGGCGCACGCGAAACAGCGGTCGGCGGCGGTCGCGCTCATGGGGCACGCGCGTGGCGGTCGCGAATTCCTCTTTGGCCAGCGTGGCAAGCTGCGCGGCGATGCCGGCATCGCGGAACAACACCGACACCTCGAAGTTCAGCCGGAAACTGCGATGGTCGAAATTGGCGCTGCCGATCAGCGCCAGGTCGTCATCGACAAGCAGCGCCTTGCTGTGCATCAGCCGCGGCCCGTATTCGAACACCTTGACGCCGGCGTCCAGCAACGGCTCGTAATACGAACGCGCGGCGTAGGTGACGAATTTCGAGTCGCTCATCTTCGGCACCAGCAGCCGCACATCGACGCCGCCGAGCGCGGCCGACGTCAGCGCCATCATCGCCGCCTCGCCCGGCACGAAGTACGGCGTCAGCAGCCACACGCGTTTTTCGGCGCCGTGGATCGCGCCGACATGCAGGCGGTGGATCGCTTCCCAGGACGAGTCGGGGCCCGATGTCAGCACCTGTGCGGGAATCGGGCCCGGGGCGGTGCAGGCGATATCGATCTCAAGCGGCTTGCTGTCGTTGGCGTAGGCCCAGTCCTCGATGAACACCGCTTGCAGGCTGCGCACCGCGTCGCCTTCGATGCGCAGGTGCAGGTCACGGTAGGCGTCGCTGCGCACGCGGTCGTCCTGCTCGTCGGTGATGTTCATGCCACCGGTGAAGGCAACCCGGTTGTCGATCACCACGATCTTGCGGTGGCAGCGCATGTTGAGCCATGGCCGCCGCCAGATCCGGCCTAACCGCATCGGGTGGAACCACGCCAGCTCGCCGCCTGCATCGGTCAGCGGCTGCATGAAGGCGCGGCTGGCCTTACCCGAACCCACCGCGTCCAGCAGCACGCGCACCTTGACCCCGGCGCGGGCGCGTTCGACCAGCGCATCACGCAACGCGGTGCCGATCTGGTCCGGGTGGTAGATGTAGTACTCGAGGTGGATGTGGTGCTTGGCCTGCGCCACGTCGGCCAGCAGCACCGGGTATTTGCCCGAGCCATCGACCAGCAGGCGCACGTCACTGGCGGTCGACGGGGGCAGTCCGGTTGTCGCATGGCCCAGGCGCGCCAGTTCCATCGCTTCCAGGTCGCGCGTGGCCTTGGCCAGGGTCGGGAGGCTGTCGCGCGTGCGGCTGCGGCGCAGGCGGTGCCGCTTGATCCGTTGCGGCCCGAAAAAGTGATAAATGAGGAAGCCCACGTAAGGCAGCGCCGCCAGCCCCATCAGCCAGCTCAGCGTCGCGGCCGGCTCACGCTTCTGCAGGATGATCCACGCCCCGACCCAGAGCATGTACGCGATCCAGCCGAGGATCAGGTACAGGCCGATGTGCGGGATGGAGACGAAGACCTCCCAGAGGTCGGTGATGAAATCGGGCATGGCGGGAATTCTACTGGGGCGGAGGAGGAGGTCGTCATGGCGGTCGTGGGTGGTCCCCGGCCCGCTACACCGGAATCGTGACGACGAGCGGTGGGCCAGGGCGCGCCCTAGCGTCGCAAATCCTGAGACGAACGCGGCGTACACCTTCTGTATGAGCGAAGCAATCAAAGGCCGCGGCTCCACCTTCGCGTTGCCGGGCCGCTACGCAGTGACGGTGCGCGAGAAAAGTGACGACGGCTGGCACGACGGCCGCGCCGATGACGACGGCTTCGAGGACATCGTCGAACCAATGCTACGCACGCAGGTGCGCGAGGAAATGGCGCGCAGCATCATCTCGCGCACCTCGCCCGACATCGGCTTCTCGCAATCGGTCAATCCGTACCGCGGCTGCGAGCATGGCTGTTCGTACTGCTTTGCGCGGCCCAGCCATGCGTATCTGGACCTGTCACCGGGACTGGATTTCGAAAGCAGGCTGTCGGCCAAGGTCAACGCTGCCGAGTTGCTGCGCAGCGAACTTGCCAAGCCGAAATACCAGGTCAGTCCGATCGCGCTCGGCATCAACACCGACGCCTACCAGCCGATCGAGCGCAAATGGCGCATCACGCGGCAATTGCTGGAAGTGTTCGCCGAAACCAGACATCCGGTCACGCTGATCACCAAGAACGCGTTGATCGAGCGCGACCTCGACCTGCTCGCGCCGATGGCGCGCGACAACCTCGTGCATGTCGCGTTCTCGGTGACGACGCTCGACAACCATCTCGCCTCCAAGCTCGAACCGCGCGCGTCGGCGCCGCATCGCAAGCTGCGTGCGATGCGCACGTTGCACGAGGCGGGCGTGCCGGTGAGCGTGATGTACGCACCGGTGATCCCGTGGGTCAACGACAGCGAACTCGAAGCGGTGCTCGAAGCCGCGCACGATGCCGGCGCAAGCGGCGCCAGTTACGTGCTCGTACGCCTGCCGTGGGAAGTCGCGCCGTTGTTCCGCGTGTGGCTGCAGACGCACCTGCCAGAGCGCGCCGAGCATGTGATGAGCACCATCCGCAACATGCGCGGCGGCAAGGACTACGACGCGAATTTCGGCACGCGCATGCGCGGGCAGGGCGCGTATGCGGCGCTGCTGGAACGACGCTTCGCGCTGGCCTTGAAACGGTACGGCTACGGTGATGGGACACTTACGGCGCTGGATTGCAGCAAATTCCGTCCGCCGAAGCTGCCGACGCCGCAGGGCACGCTGTTCTGACCAGTTGCGCACAAGAGCTCGCGGCTGCAGCCGCTCCGACGAAAAGCAACCGCGAATCTGTGCAGCGGCTTCACGTGATCTAGACCGCAGCCGGTGCGCGTCGCTCTAAACTCCGGGCATGAACAACTGGCCCGATTCCCGCGCATGAGCGACAGCGCTACACCCGACCTCGCACAGGACGATCGCCGTTTTCGCGCCGCGTTGATGGCATCGGCCAGCGGCATCGCCAGCGTCGATCTGCAAGGTCGCTGGCTGGAGGTCAATCCCGCGTTCGAGCGCATGTTCGGTTTCAAGGCTGCGGAGATCGCAGGAAGGGACGTGTCAGCGCTGACCCACCCCGACGACGCCGACCTCACGCTGGGCCACCTGCGGATGTTTGGCGAGCATCCGCAGGATGCGGACCCGCCAGTGAGTGACCACAAAAGCCGTTATCTGCATCAGGATGGCCGCATCGTATGGACGCAGGCCAGCGTCGGCGTGATGCGCGATGACGCCGGACAACCGCTGTCGTTGATCGTGCAACTGCGCGACATCACCGCGCAGCACGACGCCAGCGAAACCCTGGAACAGCAGGCACGCACCCGCGGCGCCGACCTGGAAACCGCCACGCGCCAACTGGATGTATTCGCATCGGGCATCGCCCATGACCTGCGCGCGCCGCTGCGCGCGATCGAAAGTTACGGCAAGCTGCTGGACAAACATGCAGGCGCGCGTCTGCAAGCTGAGGAGCAGGATTATCTGCAACGCATCCTGCGAGCATCAGGACGCATGGCGTGTCTGGTCGACGGGCTGAGCGAGCTGTCGCGCGTGACCACGGCACAGCTTGCGCCCGCTCCCGTCGACCTGACCCTGCTGGCCGAATGGGCGCTGGCCGAGTTGCAGGAAGACG
>JALYOU010000022.1 GCA_030856725.1 Pseudomonadota bacterium | reverse complement strand
CGCCTGTGGCACGAATTCATGATGTGGTGGGAATCGACCTGACTCGTTTGCCGTAGGAGCGCCTCTCAGGCGCGATGAAGCTTTACCGGTAGGGCTTCCATCGCGCCTGAGAAGCGCTCCTGCACATCGCACGATCATTGGGTTCGGCTCGGCGCAGCGCCATAATCGATCCATGGAAATCAAATCCGAGCATCCCGACCACGGCTTCCAGTTCCCGGGCACCTTCGAGATCACGGCGATGGGTCCGGCCAGCGCCAACCTCGAAGGCGAGATCCCGCGCCTGCTCGAAGTTGCGGGCCTGACCGTCCTGCACGAAACCGTCGCACGCCGCGATTCCTCGGGCGGGAAGTTCGTGTCCATCAAGATCAGCTTCCAGGCCGACACCCGCGCCGAATACGACGCGGCGCATGCCGCCTTGCGTTGCCATCCTGAAGTGAAGTGGACGATTTGAATCCGGCCCTTCAGGCACGCTGGAGCTCTCGGCCCTGATTCCATAAGCATGCAGCGGGGCCCGCGACCCACGGCGTTGCCCGGTGTAGACATCACCGATTAGGCCTGCAGTGACTCATGCCGGGCGCCCGCCTCAATATTTCTTCAAAACCATGACTTCCTACCCATGCGCGGTCTCAACTGGTGTTGTACTTTACCAACACACCAAACCACGGAGTGCGCTCATGAACAACCTCAAGACCACCCAGCCGACCAAATCCAGCCTTAAGCTAGTGTCGACCACCCGCCGCCAGGCGCATCGCACCCGCGATTTCGGCGTGGGTTACGGCAACAGCAGCGGCTATGCGTCCGAGCGCCGCTACACCAGCGACTGGAGCCAGATCCGTTTCCGTATGGGTTGAAAGGCGCAAGGAGGAAGAGCACAAGTTTGAGCGTCTGGCCTGATCCCCGGCCCGCGCACGTTCACTGACGCATTGACCCTTCGTGATGCCCGCTTCACTCTTACGCACCCCACCACTGACGGACCTGCCATGTCGATCTCGCTCACCATCGATCTCAATGATCGTGACCTTGCCCACTTCAACAACGCCATGCAGATCGCGCGCAAGTCGGCGGAAGGCAAGGGGCCGGAGGAAGTGATCGAGGCGGCCAGCAAGCTGCTGGTCGATGCACAGAAGGTGCACGTGCCCGATTTCATCCTCCAGCGCCTGCTGCAGCTGGACAACATGATTGCCATGGTGCGCGACACGGCGTGGGCGATGTCGGAAGAGGACAAGCAGCGCGTGCTGTCGGCGCTGGTGTATTTCGCCGATCCGGTCGACGTGATACCTGACCACATCGAAGTGCTCGGCTTCCTCGACGACGCGATCATGATCGAGTTGTGCGTCAAGGAGCTCAAGCATGAGCTCGACGCGTACGAGGACTTCTGCGATTTCCGCCAGCACGAAGCGGAAAAGCGTGGCGTCGAGCCGGCCTCCGTCGGCCTTCCCGAGTGGCTGGACAGCCGCCGCGAGGAACTGCAGGACCGCATGCACACGCGCCGCGAGCGCGACTTCGGCACCGGTTACGGCAGCAGCAGCGGTTATGCGGCCAAGCGCACATACACCCGTGGCTGGCGTCCGAGTGCGTTCAAGTTCGGATGAACCTGCTTTCGCTGAACCTGCTTCTGCTGAACATGATCTGCTGAGCCGGGCACCTGCATGTTGTTTCGTGATGGCATCACTCTCGATGCCCTGAACGCGATGTCGCGCGGCACCCTGATGGAGCCGCTCGGCATCCGCTTCACTGAAATCGGTAACGACTATTTACGCGCGAGCATGCCGGTCGATGCACGCACGCTGCAGCCGTACGGTCTGCTGCATGGCGGCGCGTCGGTGGCGCTGGCCGAAACGCTCGGCAGCACCGCCGGCGGCATGTGCGTGGATGCCGAGACGCAAGGCGTGGTCGGCATCGAGATCAACGCCAACCATCTGCTCGGTGTACGCGAAGGCATCGTCACCGGCACCGCGCGCGCACTGCATGTCGGGCGCAGCACACAGGTGTGGGAAATCCGGATCGAGGATGATCGCGGGCGACTGGCGTGCATTTCGCGGCTGACGCTGGCGGTGATCAAGCGTCATTCGTAGGTGGGCCCTGGCCCACCGTTTCCTGCCAGCGCACGAATTTCCATCTGGCGTTCTTGATTCCGCGATGATGGGCCGGGGCCCACCCTGCGTACCGGTCCAATGGAGTCCTTTTTTCTAGCTCGTCATGCCCACTAAGGCGTGAACTCATGCCGAAATACTATCCGCGGAGCAATCCGTGATTTGTGCGTGTAAGCATGGGTTTCTGCCTTCGCGGGAATGACGAAATTGCAGCCGATGGCGATGTTCTGATGCGGTTGTGTATCGTGTCCCCATGACCGGCGCGCCTTCCTCCAGCCCACTTGCGCGCGCACTTCGCTATGCCTTGCGCGCGCCGCTGCTGCTGTGGCACATCGTGATCGACCTGCCGATCGTGCTGGTGCTGCTCACGCCGTTGACCGCGGGCATCCGCATCGGCGAGGAACGCCTGGAGCACCGGCTGATCCGCTGGTGGTCGGGCGGGTTGATGCGCGTGTTCGGCATGCGCATGCGCCGCGTCGGCACGCCGCTGCCGGGCGCGTGCGTGTTCGTCGCCAACCATGTCAGCTGGATCGACATCGTCGCGTTGCACAGCCAGCGCATGATGGGCTTCGTCGCCAAGCGCGAAATCGCCGGCTGGCCGCTGATCGGCTGGATGGCGCTGCGCGGCGAAACCATCTTCCACCAGCGCGGCAACCAGGAATCGCTCGGCGGCGTGCTGCACGAGATGCTGGCGCGCCTGCGCGGAGGGCGTTCGGTGGGCGTGTTTCCCGAAGGCCGCACACGCGACGGTCGCGAGATCGGTCCGTTTCACGCGCGAATTTTTTTGGCGGCGGTGGAGGCGGGCGCGCCGGTACAGCCAGTGGCGCTGCGCTATGGCGAAGGCGCCTGCGCGCAGCACATCGTCGCCTTCGCGCCGCACGAGACGTTCTTCTCCAATTTCATCCGCTTGCTGGGCGAACCCGCGCGCGTGGCCGAGGTGCATTTCCTGGAACCGATCGCGCCCGGCGACGCCGATGGCCGCCGCCGCATCGCCGAACTCGCGCGCGAACGGATCGTGGCGGCGATGGGCTGAGCGCCGTGCTGACCGCCGCCGACTACCGCCCACCGCGCTGGCTGCGCAACCGCCATGTGCAATCCATCCTGAGCTCAAGCCCATTGCGCGTGCGCCGCGGGCAACACCTCCTGACGGCCACGGGTGCGACCACGACCGAACACATCGTCGATGGCGGCGACGGCGTGCGCCTGCAGGGATTGCACAGCGTGATTGCAAGCGGTACGTCCGCCGATGGCACGCCGCGGCGTCTTGCACTGCTGCTGCATGGCTGGGAAGGCAGCGTGCAGTCGAGTTACATGCGCTTGACCACCGCGCACCTGCTGGCGCGCGGGTTCGATGTGTTTCGGCTGAATTTCCGCGACCACGGTGACACCCACCATCTCAACGAGGCGCTGTTCCATTCCAACCGCATCGACGAAGTCGTGCATGCCGCGCGCGATGTCTCCAATCGTTTCGCCGCGCAACCGATGGTGGTGGCGGGTTACTCGCTGGGCGGAAATTTCGCGCTGCGCGTGGCCTTGCGCGCGCCCGCAGCCGGCTTGCCGCTGGCCCATGCCGCGGCGGTGTGTCCGGTGTTGGACCCGGCCGGCACCATGTCGGAAATGGAGCAGGGCGTGGGCTTCTACAACTGGTATTTCGCGCACAAGTGGCGACGCTCGCTGCTGCGCAAGCGCACGCTGTTTCCGCAGCGCCACGCCTACGAAGACCACCTGCTGAAACAGGGCCTGCGCGACCTCACCCGCTGGCTGGTCGAACAGCACACCGAATTCGAATCGCTCGATGCGTATTTCGACGGCTACAACATCGCCGGCGACCGCATGGCACAGCTTGCGGTGCCGGTGAGCATCCTCACCAGCGCGGATGATCCGGTGATTCCCGTATCCGACTTCGGCAACTGGCGATTACCGCCGCACGCGCATCTGGAAATCGCGCGTTGGGGTGGGCATTGCGCGTTTCTGTTGAACGCGAAAATGGACGGGTTCGCAGAGCGGTGGGTGGCGGACCGGTTGGCACTTGCGGTGCGCAACATTTAAATCATGTGCGTGGAATCTCCACGTGAGCGCGACGTAGGACGGCCTGGAAGATCGTGACGCTCCCTGAAGCTGAAAGCTGCGATCCTCCGCGTTCACGCATCCGTCGGGCCAAGGAGCACCGATGAAGATCGTCAGCAACAGTTTCTCGCAAGGCCAGCGCATTCCCGCCGAGTTCGCGATGGGCGCGCCGGACGGGTTCGGCGGCAATCGCAATCCACACCTGGCCTGGCGCGATGCGCCCGCCGCGACGAAATCATTCGCCCTGTTGTGTATCGACACCGATGCGCCCACCGATGCCTCGATGGCGGGAAAGGTCGGCGTGGAAATTCCAGTCGACCAGCCGCGCACCGAATTCGTGCATTGGGCCATGGCGGATATCCCCGCCGGGACTCACGACATCGCAGCCGGCAGTTGCAGCGACGGCATCACCAAACGCGGCAAGGCCTCACCGCCCGGACCGGGTGCACGGCAGGGCCTGAACGATTTCACGGGATGGTTCGCCGGCGATGCCAGCATGCAAGGCGATTACCACGGTTATGACGGGCCGTATCCGCCGCCCAACGACCTGCGCCTGCATCGTTATTTCTTCCGGATCTTCGCGCTGGACAGCGCAAGCCTGCAGCTTCCCGGGCAGTTCACCGCCGCCGACATCTTCAAGGCGATGCATGGACATGTGCTGGCGGAAGCGTCCACGCATGGGACGTATTCGTTGCACCCTGCGGTCCAGTATTGATGCGCTGACGGTGACGGGAGAGGGCTGCGGCTGCGCGGCATTGACGCGATCTTCTCCCCACCGCCCGCATCCTCGGTTTTTCCGAGATCGGAATCGGCCATGCCCCGTTCCCGTACTGCACTCGCGCTGGTTTTAGCTGCAACCGGACTTGCGCTTCTCGCTGCCTGCGCGACCACGCCCACGCCCGCCAACATCGCCAACGCGCCGCCGATCGACCTGCAACGCTTCATGGGTCGCTGGCACGTCATCGCCCGCGTGCCGTATTTCGCCGAGCGCGGACACGTCGCCAGCGTCGATGCGTACACGCTGCAGCCCGACGGCGACATCCGCGTCGATTACAGCTACCGCGATGACTTCGCCAGCCCGCAGCAATCGGTGCAGTCGCGCGCGACGGTTAGGGAAGGGACCGGTAATCGACAATGGACGACCTGGTTTTTCCGCGTCATTCCCACCAAATACCGCATTCTCGAAGTCGCGCCGGATTATTCATGGGCGTTGATCGACTATCCGGGCCGCGACCTGGCGTGGATCTTCGCGCGCGCGCCGGTCATGAACGACGCGCAGTACATCGATCTCGAACGAAGGCTCGGCAGTTATGGGGTCAACGTCGATAAAGTGCGGCGCGTGCCGCAGGTGGCCGATCAGGTGGGTAAGCTCGGCTTCGAGATGGATAACGAATGAAGCGTCCGGGTTGCGATCAGTAACCCGCCGCATCCAGCGCCTTGTCGGCCTCGATCCTGCCAATCGTCACCAATTCCTTCGCCCGCCAGAACTCATAGAACAGACAGGCATCGCGCGGAATCCGGATCAGCAGTTCCGGCGGATCCAGCGCCAGCTGCACGCGCGCGATCTGCGCCTGCATGGTGTCGAGCGCGCGCGCCAGCAGTTCGCTCATCCCCACTTCGTCCGGATGGCCGCCCATCTGCTTCTCCACCCACGCACCCAGTCGCGCGCTCGGCGATGGCGTATCGGATGGCTCATCCGGCGGTACATCAGTCTCCTGCGCCGGCTCGCCAGGCGGACGCTGCGGCCACCCATGCATGTCCACGGCGATCAGGCGATGCGCATCGGACAGGCGCGTGGCGGCGATGGGCAGCGGCGCCAGCAGGCCGCCGTCCACCAGTTCACGGCCGTGCACCTCGTAAGGCGTGAACAATCCGGGTATGGCGATCGACGCGCGGATCGCGGTCCACAGCGGACCGCTGCGCAACCAGACTTCGCGCTGGCGTTGCAGGTCGACCGCCACCGCGGTGAAATCGACCGGCAACGATTCGATGTCGGGATTGCCGACGACTTCAGCCAGCGTTTCCATCAACCGCTCGCCGCGGAACAGTGCGGGCCGTCCGAATACCGGATCGAGCAGGCGCAGGAAATCGCCGCGATCCATCTCCATCAGTCGCGCATGGAATTCGGCGAGTTTGCCCGCCGCGAAGATGCCGCCGACCAGCGCGCCGCTGGACGAACCGGCCACCGCGACGATCTGCAGCCCGCGCGCCTGCAAGGCTTCGATCACGCCGATCTGCGCCAGTCCGCGCGCGCCGCCTGCACCCAGCGCCAGTGCAACCTTCTCGCCGCGGCGGATCTTCGGCGCGCCGCTGGACAGCTTGCCGCTGGACAGCATCCCGTTGGACAGCATGCTCGCCGCCATCAACGGTCGTAGTTGCTGAGCGCCAGCGACAGCAGGCCGCGCGCCTGTTCGCGCAGCGCCGGCGGCTCGACGATTTCCGCATCGCTGCCGTAATGCAGCACGTCCATCAGCAGTTCGCGCGCGGCGCTGTAGGGCACTTTCAACTCGTAACGGCCGTCGGGCAGGTAACGGCCCTGCTGCTGCGAATGCCAGTGCTCGTCAGCCACCCAGCGCGCCGACTTGGGACTGAACAGGATCGTCGCCCAGCCTTTCGGCGTGCCGGAAAAAATGCCGTAGCTGCCGGCGAGGTGCTGATCGAGTTCAGCTTCGTCGATATCGCGCGCAGCTGTATCGGACGCCCGTGCACCGGATACGCGATCGACGGAAAAACTGCGCAGGGCTTCGCGATCGTGGTCCCACGCATCGAGATACCAGTTGTCGCGGTAGTGCGTCACGCGCTGCGGCGACACTGTGCGGCGTGTGCGTTCGTCGGTGGAACGCGCGCGATAGTCGAACGTCAACTGCTTGCGTTCCAGCACCGACGAAGCAACCGCGCGGAAGGCGTGCTCGTCGAGCTTGCGCGTGCGGTGCGGGATCACGCGCACGCGCTCGACCGGCCAGCGTTTGCCGCCCGCCTGCTCGGCCAGCAGACCTTCCACGCGCTGCTGCAAAGGCGCCAAGGCGCTCGACAGCATGCCGCCACCGGTGCGCGACAACAGCTGCTGCGCGGCGAGCAGTGCGTGCAGTTCTTCCGAACTCAGCCACAGCCCCGGCAATTCAAACCGTGCCGCGTCTGTGCTGTCGTACTTGAAGCCCGCTTCCCCATCGCCCACCACCGGCGCCATCAGCGCATCGCGCAGGAAGGCCAGGTCGCGATAAACGGTGGCGCGCGAACAACCGAGTTCGTCCTGCAACCGCGGCACGGTGACGGGGTAGCGCGCGGACTTCAGGAGGCGGTGCAGGGCGTTGATGCGTTCGTAGCGGTCCATGCCCCGATTATGGCGGGAAGGTGGCCGGTCCGGCGTCGATTTCTCGCTAAGTGAAGGTCGGGACTGCGCATGGTCCTGCTGATCCGGAGCCTCCAGATGCAAACCTCCATTCGCCTCATCCTTCTGGCGATCCTGTCGCTGCTGATCGGTGCCGCGCACGCCGGCGCCAAGGACGAGCTCAAGGCCGCCATCGGCAAGTTCACCACCGCGCGCAGCTACCACGTCACCATGACCCACAGCGGCCCGCAGGGCATGACCACCGAAGCCGATTTCGTCGCCCCCGACCGCTTCCGCATGAAGATGCCCATGGGCACGCAGATCATGATTGGCGACACCATGTTCATGCAGATGGAGGGCCGCACGATGAAGGTGCCGATGCCCAAGGGCACACTGACCCAGTGGCGCGATCCGGCGTACATCCGCGAGCACGAAGCGACGATGACTGTAAAGCCGCTCGGCATCGACATGCTCGACGGCAAGCCCGCGAAGAAATACCTGGTGACCAATACCAAGCCCGAACCCAGCACCTCGACCATGTGGATTGGCGGCAACGGCTACCCGCTACAGATCCAGGTCAACAGCAAGGTGCAGGGCAAAGCGGTCAGCACCACGATCCGCTATTCGCGCTTCAACGATCCGGCAATCAAGATCGCACCGCCGAAATAACGGGATGACCAACGGTTAGCGGCGTCATCGCCACATTCCGGGCCGGGACGACGCGATTTCGATACACGCAGCGGTAGGCTAGCGTTGCCGGGGCGGGCACAATGCCGCCATGCGCGAGAAACAGCTCAACCTCTCTCCCTCGCCCGGCGATGAGGTCAAGACCACCACCTGCTACATGTGCGCGTGCCGCTGCGGCATCAAGGTGTGGCTTACGGACGGGAAGATCCGTTACATCCAGGGCAATCCCGCGCATCCGGTCAACCAGGGCGTGCTGTGCGCGAAGGGCGCTGCCGGGATCATGCAGCACTACTCGCCGGCGCGGCTCAACAAGCCGATGCTGCGGGTCGGCGAACGCGGCAGCGGCGAGTTCAAGGAAATCGAGTGGGATGAAGCGCTGCAACTCGCGACGGATTGGCTCAAGCCCATCCGCGAACGCAATCCCGATGAACTCGCCTTTTTCACCGGGCGCGACCAGTCGCAGGCGCTGACGGGCTGGTGGGCGCAGCAGTTCGGCACGATCAACTATGCGGCGCATGGCGGTTTCTGCTCGGTCAACATGGCGGCCGGCGGCCTGTACACGCTCGGCGGCAGCTTCTGGGAATTCGGCGAACCCGACTGGGAACACGCGCGCTATTTCATGCTGTGGGGGGTGGCCGAGGATCACGACAGCAATCCGATCAAGCTCGGCTTGGGCAAACTGAAAGCGCGCGGTGCGAAAATCGTCGCGGTCAATCCGGTGCGCACCGGCTACGGCGCGATTGCGGATGAATGGATCGGGATTCGTCCGGGCACCGATGGCTTGTTTGCGTTTGCGCTGATTCACGAACTGCTGAAGGCTGATCGCATCGATCTGGATTACCTGGTGCGTTATGCGAACGCGCATTGGCTGGTGATCAAGAATCCAGGCGGCGCGGACGATGGGTTGTTCGCGCGGGATGCCGAAGGTCATCCGCTGTGCTGGGGTGAAGAGGCGCGCTCGCGAGCCGATGAACGCCCTCAGGCTATGCCTGAAGGCCGGGGACGAGGCGGCCCACTCCGTGCCGATGCCATCGACATTTCTCCGGTCGTGGTCGGTGAATTCACCCTCGCCGACGGCCGCATTGCAGTGCCGGTGTTCCAGCTGATCGCCGACCGCTATCTGGATCCGCAATACGCACCGGAAAACGTCAGCGAACGCTGCGGCATTCCAACGCACACCATCAAGCGCATCGCACGCGAGCTCGCCGAGGCTGCGTTCCAGAGCAACCTGACCCTGCCGATCGCGTGGACCGATGCCTGGGGCCGCGAACACGCTGAAATGGTCGGGCGTCCGGTTGCGATGCACGCAATGCGCGGCATCAGCGCGCACAGTAACGGCTTCCACACCTGTCGCGCGCTTCATCTGTTGCAACTGTTGCTGGGCGCAGTCGATGCGCCCGGTTCGTTCCGCTACCAGCCTCCATTCCCGCGTCCGATTCCGCCGATCAACCGTCCCGGAAAAACCCGCAACGAACACGGCGTGCTCAACGCGCCGCCGCTTGGTTTCGTGCACGCGCCCGAAGACCTGCTGGTGGATGCCGACGGCCAGCCGCGCCGCATCGACCATGCGTTTTCGTGGGCATACCCACTGGCCGCGCACGGCATGCTGCACACCGTGATCCGCAACGCGCACGCGGGCGATCCGTACAAGATCGACACGCTGCTGATGTTCATGGCCAACATGAGCTGGAACTCGGCGATGAATACCCGCGAGACGATGCAGTGGCTGACCGACAAGGACAACGACGGTCAATACAAAATTCCGCGCATCATTTATTCCGATGCCTACGCGTCCGAGATGGTGGCCTACGCCGACCTGGTGTTTCCCGACACGACGTACCTGGAGCGTCACGACTGCATTTCATTGCTCGATCGCCCGATTTCCGATGCCGACGGTGCGGCCGATGCGATCCGGCACCCCGTGTTCGATCCGGCGACACAGGCGGCCGATCCTGACAATCATCCACGCGACGTGCGCGGCTTCCAGTCGGTGCTGCTCGACCTCGGTGCGCGGCTCGGTTTGCCTGGCATGGTGCACGCCGATGGCTCGCCGCGATACGCCGACTACGCCGACTACATCGTCCGACACGAGCGCGCACCGGGCGTGGGACTGCTGGCCGGGTGGCGGGGTGAGGACGGCACGCAGCACGGCAAGGGCGCGCCGAATCGGAAGCAGCTCGACATGTACATCGCCAACAACGGTTTCTGGCGCGAGGAGATTCCCGAACACGCGCGTTATTTCAAGATGGCCAATCGCGGCTATCTGGAATGGGCGCAGCGTTTTGGTTTCATCGGCGGCACCGAACCGATCGTGTTGCAGTTGTATTCGGAAACATTGCAGAAGTTCAGGCTCGCCGCACAAGGGCATGGCGCGTTGCAACCGCCGCGCGAACATCGCGAACGCGTGGCAACGTATTTCGATCCGTTGCCGTTGTGGTACGAGCCGTTCGAGGGTGCGGAACTCTCGGTCCGTGAGGAAGTCCGAAGCCAGAGTGTCGGAGCGACGGAAGCCGCGACTGGCGACTCAAATCGCGACTTCCGTCGCTCCCACATGGACCTTGGTCATCATGAGCTTGTCGAAGGGCGTGGGGATGACGGCAAGAGCGATTCCGCTACCGGATCTTTCCCCCTCTCCGCCATCACCCAACGCCCCATGTTCATGTATCACGCATGGGGCTCGCAGAACGCGTGGCTGCGGCAGATCGCCACGCGCAACTGGCTCTACCTGCATCCGGACACGGCCGGGAAATATGGCATTGCCAACGAGGACTGGGTCGACTTGACCTCGCACCACGGCAGCATCACCGTGCAGGCGAAGTTCGCCAACAACATGCAACCCGAAACGGTGTGGAGCTGGAACGCCATCGGCAAGCGCAAGGGTGCGTGGAAGCTGGCGAAAGACGCACCGGAAACCGACAAAGGATTTTTGTTGAACCACCTGATTTCCGACAAGCTGCCCAAGAGCGACTATGCCAACGCCGACCCGGTCACGGGCCAGGCCGCATGGTTCGACTTACGCGTTGCCATCCGCAAATCCGCCACTGCTGCCGACATCGCGCAGCCGCAGTTCCCGCCGATTACGTCAACCGATGCTGATGAATCGCCTTTGCGCTATGGCGCACGCTTGCGCAAGAAGGTTTACGGGCAATGACAAGCTTGCCACCGCCGTCGAAGGTGAAACTCGGACTGGTCATCGACCTCGACACCTGCGTCGGCTGCCATGCCTGCGCCACCAGCTGCAAGGAATGGAACGCCGGCGGCATCGCCGGACCGCTGACCGACGAGCAGCCTTACGGCAAGGAGCCTTCGGGCGTGTGGTTCAACCGCGTGCACAGTTATGAAGTGGAGTCCGCCACGCTGCTGCGTCCAAACTCTTCTCCTGCTGGCCGCACAGCGGCACAGCCCGCAATGACGCTTCATTTCCCACGCAGCTGCCTGCATTGCGAAACCCCCGCCTGCGTCACCGTGTGCCCAACCGGCGCCAGCTACAAGCGCGCCAGCGACGGCATCGTGCTGGTGGACGAGGACAAGTGCATTGGCTGCCAGCTGTGCAGCTGGGCATGCCCGTACGGCGCGCGCGAATATTCGGCGGTGGAAGGGGTGATGAAGAAATGTACGCTGTGTGTGGATCGCATCTACAACGAGAATCTCGACGAGAGCGAACGGCAACCAGCGTGCGTGCAGGCGTGTCCGACCAAGGCGCGGCATTTCGGCGATCTCGGCGACCCGGATTCGAAGGTGTCGAAACTTGTCGCCGAACGTGGCGGCGTGGCGCTTCTGCCGCAGCTCGACTACAAACCCGTCAACCGTTATCTGCCACCCCGCCCGCGCCGTGGTGAGGACGCCAACACTGTCGCGGAATTACAACGTGACGAGGTGGAAGTTTCGTCAAAACGCTGGCTCGACCGCATTCTCAAACGCTGAAAACCAGGCAATGAAGAACTGTCGTATGAGTGACGGAAGTCGCGATTGGACACCCCGTCGCGACTTCCGTCGCTCCTACACTGGGCCGGGCATGCCCCTGCACAGACTGCCGTTGCAGTCACCATGATGGTTCCACCAGACATTTTCGCCAAAGGAAGAACCGATGACCAAGTCCACACTGCTCGTCACCACCACGCATACCATCGAAGGCCGCCGCGTCACCGATTACAAGGGCCTGGTC
>JALYOU010000007.1 GCA_030856725.1 Pseudomonadota bacterium | reverse complement strand
CGGCCATCGAGGATCGGGCGCGGTGCGTCGAGCTTCGACCATTGGGTTGCCAGCGCCGCATCCGCCGCCCCTTGCAACGGACCGGTCCAGAACACGCGGCATTTGTTTTTCGACAGCACATGCAGCGGCCCGGCGACGCGTGCGAGATCGGATTCCCCGGATTTCGCCCCTTCGTCGTTGGCCATGCTGGCGATGATGATGCCGCCGGGTTGCGTGCGCGTGATCGCATGTGCGAACAACGCACGCGCTTCGTCGCGTTGTCGTGGCGGCAGCACCAGCACCAGCGGATGGCGGGTGTCGTGGTGTTCGTTGTCTACGGCGATACCGGCGCGTTGCAGGCTGTCGAATTCGGGTTTGAAGGTTTGTTCGCAGACCAGTCCCGGCAAGGCATGCGCATGCAGCGGCCAACCATCGCGCGCGCGCAGGAACAATGCCCCGGCGTCGGGCCAGGTCAAAGTGCCGGATGCGAAGGGAAGCAGGAGGGTTTCGAGCGCGTCGGTGGCCATGCGCAAATTCTACGCGTGAGGTGAATTGTTCCCTTCCCTGCGGGAGAGGCTGCACAAAAGGCGGGAGAGCGACTGCCCACTGCACGCCGACTGCGGACTGAAAGTCCGCACCCTCACGCCCAAGGGTGCTTGCTTCGCGGCGTCCGGCGCTGCGCGCCATCTTCTCCCGGTGGGAGAAGGAAAAAACTTCAGCGCGCTCCCGCCACCCGCCAGATCACGTTGCCGACATCGTCGGCCACCAGCAGCGCGCCCTGCTTGTCGACGATGACGCCGACCGGCCGCCCCTGCGCGTCGCCCTGGTCGTTGACGAACCCGGTCAGCACGTCGCGTGCTTCGCCCGCAGGCATTCCGTTTGCGAACGGGACGAAGATCACCTTGTAGCCGCTCGGCGGATTGCGGTTCCAGGAACCGTGCTGGCCGACGAAGGCGCCGCTGGCGTATGTTGCCGGCAGCAGTGCGGCGCCGTCGGAAAAGGTCAGGCCCAGTGAACCGGTATGCGGACCGAGCGCGTAATCGGGCTTGATCGCCCTGGCGACGAGATCGGGGCGCGGCGGCTTGGCGCGCGCGTCCACGTTTTGTCCGTAATAACTGTAGGGCCAGCCATAGAAACCGCCGTCGCGGACCGAAGTCATGTAATCGGGCACGAGGTCGCTGCCTAGCTCGTCGCGTTCGTTGACCGATGTCCACAACACGCCGCTCTGCGGTTGCCAGGCGATGCCGACCGGGTTGCGCAGGCCGGATGCGAACACGCGCGTCGCGCCAGTCGCGGGATCGATTTCCAGGATCGCCGCGCGGTTGCTTTCGACCTCCATGCCCCGCTCCGCGATGTTGCTGTTGGAGCCGACACCGACGTACAGACGGGTGCCATCCTGGTTGGCGACCAGGCTCTTGGTCCAGTGATGGTTGATCGGCCCGCCCGGCAGGTCGGCGACTTTCACCGGTTCGACGGCGATCGAAGTGTCGCCTTCGCGATACGGAAACTTCACCACGGCATCGGCATTGGCGACATAGAACGTGTCGCCGACCAGCGCCATTCCGAATGGCGACATCAGGCCTTGCAGGAACACCGTGCGCAGCTCCGCCACGCCATCGGCGTTCGCGTCACGCAACAGCGTGATGCGGTTGGCGCTGGGCACGCCGGCGCCGGCGCGTTTCATCACCGCCTTCATGATCTTGCCCTTGATGCCCTTGTTGTCTTCCGGCTTCGGCGGCGAGTTGCTTTCGGCCACCAGCACGTCGCCGTTGGGCAGCACGTACAGCCAGCGCGGATGGTCGAGCTTGTCGGCGAAGGCATTCACCGCAAGACCCGGCGCCGCAACCGGGGTCGCGCCGCCGGACCAGCCGATCGCGGGTGCGATGTTGACGGTGGGAATGGCGCGCTTGACCGGCTCGGGCAGCGTCGGATCGGGCCCCATGCCGTCCTTGACCGAAAACCGCGCGCTTTCGCCGCAACTGGGGAGGGTGCAGGCAGTGAGCATCGCGAAGACGGGGATCAGCAGTGCGTTGCGCATGACGTACTCCGGTGACGGACCCGGCTTAGTCGAACAGATGGGGTGTCGTGAGGGTGTCGAGAGGGAGGAGGCCGAATCTGGGCGATGAGCATTGCCCCACCCCGTCATTGCCGCGGAGGCGGGACTGCGCAGGCCGCAGGCCGAAGCGAACATTGCGAAACAATGGCCCCAAGGCCGAGCGCAGCAAGCAATCCAGGGACTTAGGTGTGGCCTTGAGGCCACCGCAACGTCTATGGATTCCCGCCTCCGCGGGAATGACGAGCAAAAAACGCGTCCCGGCTCCCGGTTCCGGACTCCCGACCTGCAATGACAACCCACTAACACCCGCCAAGCTGTAATCCCCGGACTTTCCCGAAGCGGCGAACTCCCATGGCACGTCCCGTCTGGTCCGGCACCCTCTCGTTTGGCCTGCTCAACATCCCGGTCTCGCTCATGTCCGGCGAGAAACGCACCGACATCAGCTTCCGCATGCTCGACGCGCGCAACAAGGCGCCGATCCGCTACGAGCGGGTCAATGCCGAGACTGGCGAGGAGGTGCCGTGGAAGGACATCGTCAAGGCCTTCGAGTACGACAAGGGCAGCTATGTCGTGCTGGAGCAGGACGACATCAAATCGGCAGCGCCGGAAAGCCACAACACGATCGAGGTGGAAACCTTCGTCCATGTCGAATCGATCGGCCCGCAGTATTTCGAAAAGCCCTACGTGCTGGTCCCGGCGAAGAAGGCCGAGAAGGGCTACGTGCTGCTGCGCGAGACGTTGAAGAAGACCGGCAAGATCGGCATCGCACGCGTCGTCATCCGCACGCGCGAAAACCTCGCTGCTGTGATGCCGCAGGGCGACGCGCTGATATTGGTGATGATGCGTTACCCACAGGAAATCGTGGCCGTCGACGAATACAACATCCCGGAGGGCGCTGCCGGCGATTACCGCATCTCGCCCAAGGAACTGCAGATGGCCGAGCAGCTGATCGGCTCGATGGAAGGCGAATGGACGCCGGGCGATTACCGCGATGAGTTCCGCGAACGCCTGCACGATGTCATCGAGAAACGGATCAAGGCCGACGGCGTGGTCCGTAAGCCGGATGAGTCCGAAGCCGATCTCGGCGAGGATGCGACCACGAACGTGGTGGACTTCATGTCGCTGCTGCAGCGAAGCATCGACACCAAACAGCGCACGCCCGCGTCGAAGGTGGCGAAGAAGACGGGTGGCGCGGTGAAAACCACCAAGAAGGTCGCGAGCAAGAAAGCAGCGAAAAAACCGGCTGCGAAGCGAAAGTCAGCGTAATGGTTGCACGTGACTTGCCGGATGTGGGAGCGCCACTTTGGCGCGACGGCGTTACAGGTAAAGCCCTGTCGCGCCTGAGGGGCGCCCCTGCAAAAACTCCTGACTGACCGCATGAGCCTTCGCGACTACGCACGCAAGCGCCGCTTTGCCGACACGCCGGAACCGGCCGAAGACGCGCCCGCCACGCGCGGGCGACGCCCGATTTTCGTTGTGCAACTACACAACGCGCGCGCTCGGCATTACGACTTCCGGCTGGAAGCCGACGGCGCACTGAAAAGCTGGGCTGTACCGAAAGGGCCTTCCCTGCGCGCTGGGGAAAAGCGCTTGGCCGTGCAGGTGGAGGATCATCCGATTTCGTACGCCGGTTTCCAAGGCGAGATCCCTGAAGGCAATTACGGCGCTGGCCACGTGCTGGTGTTCGACCACGGCGTATGGGCTTGCGAAGGCGAACCACTCGAAGGCATCGCCGCAGGCAAGCTCGATTTCACCTTGCACGGCGGCAAGCTGCGTGGCGGCTGGAAACTGGTGCGCACAGGCATGCAGGGCGGCCGCGGCGGCGGCAAGCCGCAGTGGTTGCTGATCAAGCGCAACGATCGTTTCGCGCAGGACGTGGAAGCCAATGATCTGGTGGAGGTGGAACCCGGCCCCGAATCCTCTGCCACCGCAGGCCGACTGAAAATTTCCGGCGCGGCGCGAATCCCCGCCAAGCCAACTGCATCGCGCAAACCTTCGACCAGCATTGTCAGCAAGCCCGCGCCCGTAGCCGCTGCCGCGGCGCAGAAGCGCATGTCCGCGAAGAATAAAACGTCGCCATCCCGCAGGCGCCGAAATGACGCTGGCTGGGCAAAACGCGCACTCGCGCTGGAAGGCGCGCGCGCGAAACCGTTCGCGATCGACTTCAAACCGGAGCTTGCGACCTTGCGCGAGACGCCGCCTGCGGGTGACGACTGGCTGCACGAAGTGAAACTCGACGGTTACCGGATGCTCGCCGACGTGGTCGACGGCGTGGTCAAACTACGATCGCGCAACGGCCTTGACTGGACACCGGATTTCCCGGAAATCATTGAAGCCATCAACGCATTGCCGGTCGGTGATTTGCGCCTGGACGGCGAGCTCGTCGCATTGGACGCCACCGGCCACAGCGACTTCGCGACCCTGCAGCGCACCTTGCAGGGCACCTCCAACGCGGCCTTGCGCTACATCGTGTTCGACATGCCCGGCATCGCAGGTGTCGATGTTTCCAGTACCGGACTGGTCGAACGCAAGGCGTTGTTGCTGGAACTGTTCGATGGCGCAGCGCCGGAACTTGTGTTCAGCACGCACGTCATCGGCCACGGCAATGAGGTGTTCGAGGCCACGGGCAAGCAGGGACTGGAAGGCATCATCAGCAAGCGCGTCGATGCGCAGTACACGTCGTCGCGCAGCGCGCAGTGGATCAAGGTCAAGCACGCGCAGAGCGACGAGTTCGTGGTGGTTGGGTACACGTCGCCGAAGGGTGCGCGTACCGGGTTTGGCGCGCTGCTGATGGCGGCCGTCGATGCTGGCGCGCTGCGTTATGCCGGCCGTGTCGGCACCGGCTACGGCGACAAGACCTTGCGTGAGGTCTTCAAGCAGCTGCAGCCGCTGCGACGCACCACCGCGACGCTTGCGTTACCCGATCATTTGCCCCACGACAAGCGTGATAACGGCACGGTGCATTGGGTGGAGCCGCAGCTGGTCGCGGAGGTGGCGTATCGCGGATGGGGCAAGGAAGGGTTGCTGCGGCAAGCGAGTTTCCAGCGGTTGCGGATCGACAAGACGGTGGAGGACCTGGGCATGGTGGGGACAACGGTTAGGAAGAAAACTGCAACCAAGAAGGCGGCGAGGCCTGCGGGCGCCGTGGGGCCGAAAGGCGCAAAAACGCCATCCAGTGCTGTCCTGGTTATGAAGAAGGGCGCGACCCCTTCCAGTGCAGCCTCCGACGTGCGTATCAGCAGTCCCGATCGCGTCGTGTTCGCCGAGGCCGGCTTCACCAAGGGCCAGGTCGCCGAGTACTACCGTGCCGTTGCCGACTGGATCCTTCCGGAGCTCGCCAACCGACCCCTGTCGCTGGTGCGTTGCCCCGACGGCGCGGGCGGCGAATGCTTCTTCCAGAAACACCACGCCGCCACGCTCGGCAAGCACGTGCGCGCCGTGTCGCTGAAACAGAAGAGCGGCACGGAGGATTACCTGTACGTGCGCGACATCGCGGGGTTGATGGAACTGGTGCAGATGAACGCGCTGGAATTCCATCCCTGGGGTTCGCACGTGGACAAACCCGAACATCCTGACGTGATGGTGTTCGATCTGGATCCCGCGCCCGGCATCACCTGGAAAGACGTGCTGGCCGGTGGTCGCGATGTACGCGCGCGCCTGCAGGAGGTGGGGCTGGAAAGTTTCGTGCGGCTGTCCGGCGGCAAGGGCCTGCACGTCGTCGCGCCGATCGTGCGTGGCCCGACGTGGGACGAGGTCAAGGATTTCACCGGCGCCTTCGCCGAAGCGATGGCCGCGCAGAAGCCCACCGCCTACATCGCGACGATGAGCAAGGCCAAGCGCGAGGGAAAAATCTTCATCGACTGGCTGCGCAACGGCCGCGGCGCCACCAGCGTCGCGAGCTGGTCCCTGCGCGCCCGGCCGAGCGCGGCGGCGGCGATGCCGCTCCGCTGGGAGGAACTCGGGCGCGTGCGCGACCCGGCGATGTACGACCTGCACAAGGCGATGAAGCGTGCGGCGACTCTGGATGCGGATCCATGGGAGGGATATGCAACGCTGATGCAGAGATTGCCGAAGTTCGGGTGATGCAGTTTTTGCGGGTACCACGCACCCTTCCACTCGTCATTCCGGCTTTCGCAGGAATGACGAGTGAAACAGATTCCCAGC
>JALYOU010000371.1 GCA_030856725.1 Pseudomonadota bacterium | reverse complement strand
CCGCCGTATGCAATCGAAGAAGACGACCCCGAGCAGTTCACCACAGGCGTCACTCGCATCCTCGACTATCTCAGCGCGGGCGATGTTTTTCAGGTCAACCTGTCGCGCGGCTGGCGCGCCCGTTTCGATACGGACATCGATCCGGCGGCCCTGCATGCGCGCCTGCGCGAGGCGAATCCAGCGCCGTTCGCCGGGCTGTTGGCTGGTGATGGGTGGGCCGTTGTCAGCGCATCGCCGGAACGGCTGGTTTCGGTGCGTGGCGATGTGGTCGAAACACGTCCCATCGCCGGCACCCGTCCACGTTTCACTGGCGACGACGATGCCGCGCGCATCCGCGAGCTGGTGGGCCATCCGAAGGAACGCGCCGAGCACGTGATGCTGATCGACCTGGAACGCAACGACCTCGGTCGCGTCTGCGTCGCCGGCAGCGTCGAAGTCGATGAACTGATGACCGTGGAAAGCTACGCGCACGTGCATCACATCGTCAGCAACGTGCGCGGCCGTTTGCGCGACGATGCGACGCCGGGCGCGGTGATCCGCGCCGTCTTTCCGGGCGGCACCATCACTGGTTGCCCGAAGGTACGTTGCATGCAGATCATCGCGGAGATCGAAGGCATCGGGCGCGGCACCTATACCGGCGCGATGGGCTGGCTCAACCGTGACGGCGACCTCGACCTCAATATCCTGATCCGCAGCGCCGAGATCGAAGGCAGCAAGCTCCGCTTCCGCGCCGGCGCCGGCATCGTCGCCGACTCCGATCCGCAGCGTGAACTCGACGAGACGCGGGCCAAGGCGCGCGGCATGTTGAAGGCGCTCGGGGTCGAGGCATGACCGCACGCATCTTCATTGGCGACAGGCAAGTCGATGCTATTCCAGAGGACAGCCGCGGGCTGGCCTACGGCGATGGCGTGTTCGAGACCATGCGCATGCATCGGGGTGTTGTGCACTGGTGGGATGCGCACTGGAGGCGGCTGGCACAAGGTGCGGCGCGGTTTCGCATCCCTCTGCCCGATGCATCCATGGCGCGTGATCACGCCGCCCAGCTGTGCGGAAACGCCAATGGCGTTCTCAAGCTGATGCTCACGCGTGGCGCCGGTGCGCGCGGTTACGCGCCTGGGCCCGGGGCCGCCCCACTCTGGTTGCTGTCGCAGCATTCCCTGCCTGCACGTCCACGCACTGATGGGCTGATCCTGCGCTGGTGCGACACACGTCTCGCGATCCAGCCTGCGCTGGCGGGCCTCAAGCATTGCAACCGCCTCGAGCAGGTCATCGCGCGTGGCGAATGGCAGGACAACGGCATCGACGACGGCCTCATGTGCGACAGCGAAGGTTTTGTTGTCAGCGCGACATCGGCCAACCTGTTCGTATTGCGCGATGGCCGTTGGCTGACCCCGGCCGTGGACCGCAGCGGTGTCGCCGGCATCTGCCGTGCATGGTGCCTGCAGGAAACGACTGCGCACGAGACGCGTCTCACGGCTACCGATGTCGAATCGTCCGACGCGGTTTTCCTGTGCAATGCCGTGCGCGGTATCCTGCCGGTGGCGCGATTGCATGCGCGCGCATGGTCGTCGCATCCAGACATCGCGGACTTGCAGGCTCGGCTCGCAAGGGCGCATCCAGCATTCGCCAGTGACCGGGAGGTTTCGTGAGTGGAGTTCGCAAACGCGGCGGTTTTCTTCGCACGCTGTTCGTCGTCACCGCACTGATTGCCGGATTTGCGGTCTTTTTGCTGTGGCAACGCTACGACAGCTTCGGCGGCACGCGCCTGACCGGCATCGAAGCCGGCGAGACGCTGGTGGTGGAACCCGGCGATTCATTCCAGACGGTGCTGCGCAAGTTGCGCAAAATCGGCATCGGCGAAGGTCATGAGCTGGAATGGCAAGCGCTGGCGCGACAACTTGGCGCGGCGGGGAAAATCCAGGTCGGCGAATACGCGCTGGCGCCCGGCAGCACGCCGCACGCGCTGCTGGTCGCGATGCGCGACGGCAAGGTGATCAGTTACCGTTTCACCATCGTGGAAGGCTGGAACATTCGCGAATTGCGTGCGGCGCTGACGCGTTCGGCGACGCTGGAGCAGGAAGGGCAGACGCTCGACGATGCGGCGTTGATGACGACGCTCGGTCATGCGGGACAACATCCGGAAGGCCGCTTCCTGCCGGAAACCTATCAATACAATCGCGGTGACAGCGACCTCGACGTGCTCAAGCGTGCGCACGACGCGATGGCGAAGGCACTGGATGCGGCGTGGGAAAAACGGGCCGCCGATATTCCGGTGAAGTCCAAGGAAGAAGCCTTGATCCTCGCTTCGATCGTGGAAAAGGAAACCGGTATCGCGTCGGAGCGCCCGCAGATCGCGGGCGTGTTTGCGCGGCGGTTGAAACTCGGCATGCTGCTGCAGACCGACCCCACCGTGATCTACGGCATGGGCAGCGCCTACGCCGGCAACATCCGCCGCCAGGATCTGCAGACCGACACGCCGTACAACACCTACACGCGCGCGGGATTGCCTCCGACGCCGATCGCGATGCCGGGCGCGGACGCGCTCAACGCCGCGACCAATCCGGCCGCGGGCGATACGCTGTACTTCGTCGCCGTCGGCGATGGCAGCGGCAGACATCTTTTTGCGAGCACGCTTGAGCGACACAATGCGAATGTCCGCGCCTACGTGCAACGCTACCGCCGGCAGCAGTCGCAATGACGGGACTGGTCACGCAGCCGCGTTTGGTAACACTGGAAGGCGGGGAGGGCGCTGGCAAGTCCACCGTGCTTGCCGCGTTGCGCTCGTTCCTGATCGAATGCGGCGACGACGTGGTCTGCACGCGTGAACCCGGCGGCACGCCGCTTGCCGAACGGATTCGCGATCTGTTGCTGGCGCGCGATCACGAAACGCCTTCGGCCGAAACCGAATTGCTGCTGATGTTCGCCGCGCGCGCGCAGCATGTGCGCGAGACGATCCTGCCCGCGCTGCAACGCGGAGCATGGGTGGTCAGCGACCGCTTTACCGATGCCAGCTACGCATATCAAGGCGGCGGACGTGCGCTGGATATGCAGTTCATTACCAGTCTTGAGCGCCATGTAGTCAGCATCGAGCCGGGATTAACCTTGCTGCTGGATGTGCCCGTAGCAGTGGGCCGTGAACGTGCAAGTGGGCGCGGGTTGGCCGACCGCATCGAAAGCGAACAGGATGCGTTCTTCGAACGCGTGCATGACACCTATCTTGCACGCGCTGCGGCCGAACCGAAGCGCTTCCGCGTCATCGACGCCACCCAGAGCCCGGAGGCCGTCGCGGCCGAAGCTGTCGCGCACCTGCAAGCGTGGAAGGCCTCGTTGTGACTTTCGAGCCGTCACTCGCGCCGTGGCAGCAACGCGTGTACGCGCAGGCCTGCGAAGCCATCGACGCAGACCGCCTCGCGCACGGCATGCTGTTCTGCGGGCCTGCGCAACTCGGCAAGCGGGCAGTGGCCGAGCGATTGGCGCAGCGGTTGCTGTGTACCGCCCGCGATGCGAATGGCGAACCCTGCGGCAAATGCCGAAGCTGCCAGTTGCTGGCGGCAGGAACGCACCCGGATTACCGCTTCATATCCTTCGTGATGAACAAGGAAGGCACGCGGCTGCGTACCGAAATCGTGATCGAGCAGATCCGCGAACTGTCGGAAAAACTCACGCTGACGCCGCAATATGGCGGCGCGCAGGTGGTGATCCTCGACCCCGCCGATGCCATCAACCACGCGGCCTGCAACGCCCTGCTGAAAACCCTCGAAGAACCGGTCCCCGGACGCTATCTCTGGCTCATCAGTGCAACTCCCGCGCGCCTGCCTGCGACGATTCGCAGCCGCTGCCAGAAACTCGAATTCCGCCTGCCGCCTCGCGATGAAGCGCTGGCGTGGCTGTGCGCACAAGGTCACAGGCAAGCCGTCGCCAGCGAAGCGCTCGATGCGGCGCGCGGGCATCCGGGACTGGCCGATATGTGGCTGCTGGACGGTTCGCTCAGGTTGCGGCGCGATGTCGCCGGCGATCTGGAAAAACTGTCGGGGGGCGAACTAGCCGTCATCGAAACCGCACAGCGCTGGACGGCCGATGAGCACGCTGTCCTGCGCCTGCGTTTCGCCGCGGAGCTGGCGTTGGCCGAGGCCGCCGGCTTGACCGATCCGGCGCGAACCCGCAGTCTTGCGGCGTGGTTCGACGCAGCCAATCGCACCCGCGACCTGTTGCGTACGACCATCCGCGCGGACCTTGCGGTCGCGGATTTGTTGCTGTCCTGGCGCAGCGACGGCGCACAGGCAACCGGGAGGAGCAGGGGATGAGTGGAGTAGCGGGAGCGGGCGGCGCGCGGCAGGGCATCCTGTCGCTGGCGGTGAAAGACAAGGCCCAGCTGTACAACGCCTACATGCCGTACATCAAGCACGGCGGCATCTTCGTGCCCACGCCCAAGCGTTACTTTCTCGGCGATGAAGTCTTCCTGCTGCTGACGCTGCCCGAGTCAAGTGAACGCTTGCCTGTGGCGGGCAAAGTCGTTTGGGTCACCCCGCCGGGCGCGCAGGGCAATCGCATGGCCGGTATCGGCGTGCAGTTCGCCGAAACCGCGGAAGGCGACGCAGCCAAGGGCAAGATCGAGACGCTGCTGGCCGGCACGCTCAATGCGGATAAGCCGACGCACACGATGTAGCGCTGCATCGCAGCGAACGCGCCTGCGAATGCTAGATACGCAACGCGGGCGAGTCCCAGCCCTGCCGCGGCGCGAAACGATCGCCGTACTTCCCCTGCAAAGCCAGCAACTTCGACAACAGCACGTCGGGTCCGGCTGACTTGATGTATTCGATCGGGCCGCCACGGAACGGCGCGAAACCGGTACCGAAAATGACGCCGGCGTCGAGCAGGTCGGCATCGGCGACAACGCCGTCGTGCAGGCAGGCGACCGCTTCGTTGAGCAGAGGCAGGATCAGGCGGTCTTCGAGGTCGTCCGGGGTTTTGTAGTCCTTCGGCACGTCTGGTTTCTTCGCCTTGCCGTCCTCCCAGGCGTACAGACCTTGCCCATCCTTCTTGCCGCGCTTGCCCTGTTCGGGCGGCGTCGAGAGTGCGGCGGGAATTGGCAATCCGAGGAAGGGTGCGAGTTCCGCGCCGACACCGGCAGCGACATCCAGCCCGACGGTGTCGATGAGTTCGATCGGCCCCATCGGCATGCCGAATCTGGTTGCGGCCTTGTCGATGACGGGGCCGGGAATGCCTTCGGAATACGCGGTCACCGCTTCGAGCATGTACGGAAACAGCACGCGGTTGACGAGGAAGCCGGGTGTGCCCGCGACCGGCACGGGCAGCTTGTCGATGGCCTTGCAGAAGGCAGCGAGGCGTTTCTGCGTCTCCGGCGCCATGCCGTCGTGATGGATGATTTCCACCAGCGGCATCAATGCGACCGGATTGAAGTAGTGCAGGCCGGCAAATTGCGCCGGACGCTGGATGTGGCCGGCCAGTTCGCTCAGCGGGATCGACGACGTGTTCGTCGTCAGCAACGCGTTGGCTTTCATGCGCGGCTCGACGGCGGCATACAGTTCGCGCTTGGCCTGGGCCTGCTCGATGATCGCTTCGATGACGAGATCGGCATTGTTGACACCATCGCCGGCGAGATCGCTCTTCAAGCGCGCGCTGACGGCGCACCGCTTGTTTTCGTCTTTGACCTTTTTGGCGAAGAGATCGCCGGCGCGCGTCATCGCGCCATCGATGAAGCGTTGCTCGCGATCCTGCAGCGTCACCTCGAATCCCTTGTACGCCGACCACGCCGCGATATCGCCGCCCATCACGCCGGCGCCGATGACGTGCACGTTGGCGATGCCGTGATCCTTTCCGCCCTGACCCTTCAAGCGTTCCTGCAGGAAGAACACGCGGATCAGATTGCGCGCGGTCGGCGTGGACGCGAGCTTCGCCACGGACTTGCGTTCGGCCGCGAGCCGCGACTGCACGCTGCCGCCACTGCGCCGCCAGGTCTCGATCAGCGCATACGGCGCGGGGTAGTGGTCCTTGCGCGCCTTGCGTGCGACCTGCTTGACCAGGATCGGCGCGAGGATCTGACGTGCGGGCCACGTGTTCGTGATCCAGCCGAGCAGGCGCTGCTTGAATGGCCGCTGCGCGCCGCGCTTGACGAGTTCCGCTGCCGCGTCGACCAGCATCGGCGCATCGACTACTTTGTCCACCAACCCGATCGCGCGTGCTGCC
Source organism: Pseudomonadota bacterium (assembly GCA_030856725.1). Lineage (GTDB taxonomy): Bacteria > Pseudomonadota > Gammaproteobacteria > Xanthomonadales > Xanthomonadaceae > JALYOU01. The sequence goes on along the minus strand of JALYOU010000371.1, from coordinate 1,075 downwards.
GATGCCGATAACGTACGACCGGTAAGCATCATGTCGAACGCCGCGGGCGCGCCAACCAGCCGTGGCAACCGCACGCTGCCGCCCCAGCCGGGATAGATGCCGAGTTTCACTTCCGGCAAACCAATCCGCGTGGAGCCGTCGTTGGAGGCGACGCGATACCGGCAAGCGAGCGCCAATTCGGTGCCGCCGCCCATGCAGAATCCGTGGATCGCCGCGACGGTGGTACACGGCAATTCGGCCAGCCTTTGGAACACCTGTTGTCCGCGCCGCAACGCATCGTTGGTGGTGCCGCGCTGATCGAACCCCTGGAATTCCTTGATGTCGGCGCCGGCGATGAAGCCGCTGGATTTCGCTGACCGGAAGATCACGCCTTTCGGCGGATCGAGTGCAAGGCGTTCCAGCAATGCGTCGAGTTCAAGCAACACGTCCTGCGCCAGCGCGTTCACCGATTCACCGGCGCGATCAAGACTGAGTACGACGATACCGTCGCCGCCTTGCTCGGCGTGCCAGTGGCTGAAGCGCAACCCATCAAGGCCAGCGATCATCGGAAAACATCCGTTCAGGTGTGGGTCAAGCCGGTATCATCCAGAGGATGTTCGGATCACGTCAACTTTTAACGGGATCGGGGCAGCAATCGGTATTCGCAGGCTGCCTGGCTTTTTCAACCAGGATGCCCGGTTGTCCAAATCACAAGCACTGTGTTGATGAAGCCTATCCAGCCTACGTGGTTGGTTGAAAACCGCTTGCGGAACTTTCACCCATGCCAAAGGTCATACCGCCCAGCCACCTAAGCCGGGCAACAGGAGCGCCGGCTTGATGGCCGATGTTGAAACATCGCAAACGGATGCATCGCAGGAGTTCGACAACGAGCTGGTGCGGCGCGTGCAGCGTGGCGAGAGCGCGGCGTTCGATCTGCTGGTGCGCAAGTACCAGCACAGGATCGCTGGTCTCATCGGCCGCTACATCGCCGACTGGAGCGAATGCCAGGATGTCGCGCAGGACACGTTCATGCGCGCCTACCGGGCGATCGGGAATTTTCGTGGCGATGCGCAGTTCTATACCTGGCTCCACAGGA